>JAQGHK010000398.1 GCA_028288875.1 Phycisphaerales bacterium
CACGAACTGGAACAGGTCGTCACCCGCCTGAATTCCGAGGCCCGCGTGGCCGACGTGATTGTGACGGATCAGAAGACCGAAAACGATCGCACCAAGACGCAGCTGCTCTTTGTCGAATACGACCGCGCCGGCAAACCGATGGAACCGCGCGAGTTCTGGGTGGCCGGCAAGCAGGTGCATGTGGACGCGGAAGTGATCGAGTTCGAGCAAGACTACGTCATGAAAGGCGACCCGCTCCGCGGCCATGCCATCGCGCTGTTCACCCGCCTGTACGGCGACCAGCAGTCGCCCGACAGCGGCTCATCGATCGACACTCCCGGCGATATTCCAAAATTCTACCGCGACAGCGACAGCCCCGCCTCAGCCTTTGAGGCCGGACTGTGGAAGCAGTTCTGGACACTTGAAGGCGATGCCGACGCCCAGCAGAAATCCGGCGTGAAAGTCGCCGTCGGCAAGGGCGTCTGGGGCCCATTCGAGCCGGGCAAGCTGTACACGATCACGCTGGGGGCCGACGGCAATCTCAGCCGGCGGGTCGAGCCGATTCGCGGCGTTTACGGAGCATACATCGAGATGCTGCGGACCAAGGTCGCGCACTGACGCCACCTAAGGCTTTGGTGCGTTGCGACGCAGGCGATTCTGCAATTTGCACGACGGTCCGCAAAATACTGCTTTATATCGGTAATAGGGCCGCCTGCCGCAGCGTCTTTGTTGTCGTCTCGTTGCCCGATGGCTAGGATGCCGGGTCGGCCTTCACGTCGGGAGATGTCCTTATGAAGCTGATCGTCACCATTCCCGCCTTGAACGAAGAGAAGACGATCGGCGACGTCATTCGCGGCATCCCGCGCGATATTCAAGGCATCGATGAAGTCGAAGTCATCGTCTGCAACGATGGCAGCACCGACAAAACCGCCGAGCTGGCCGAAGAAGCCGGCGCGATTGTCCTGAACATCACGGGTCGCCCGGGTTTGGGCCGCGTGTTTCGCACCGGCATGGATCGCGCCATGCGCCGCGGCGCCGATGTAGTGGTCAATATTGATGGCGACGGCCAGTTCAACAGCGGCGACATCGCCAAGCTCATTCAACCGATCATCAACGACGAAGCTGACTTCGTCACCTGCAGCCGCTTCAAAGACCCGTCACTCCATCCGACCATGCCCGGCGTAAAGTTCTGGGGCAACAAGGTCGTCACGAACATCATCAACTGGGTTTGCGGCGGCAGCGATTTTTCCGACGTCAGCTGTGGTTTCCGCGCGTTCAACCGTGAAGCCATTTATCGGATGACCCTGTTTGGGCGCTACACCTATACGCAGGAATGCTTCATTGATCTGTTCAGCAAAGGCTGCCGGATCGTGGAAGTGCCGCTGAAGGTTCGCGGCGTGCGCGAGCATGGCAAGAGCCGCGTGGCCAGCAGCATCGTGAAGTACGCGACGAACTCGCTGCCGATCATTCTGCGGGCGATGCGGGATATCCAGCCGCTGAAATTCTTCGGCGGCATCGCAGGGATCCTGTTCGCCTTGGGCACGCTGGTCGGCGGCTTCACCTTCTTCTGGTGGGTCTTCAACACGGAAATCGTCCACCGCCTGGCCGACGGAACGGCCGACCGGTGGGTGCACAAGACCGCGCCATTTACCAGCCTGATCACCGTCAGCGGCGTGCTGTTCGTGCTGTCGTTCCTGATCGGCGCAGTCGCGCTGCTGGCGGACATGATGGGCCGGCATCGCAAGATCAGCGAAGAGATGCTCTATCTGGCCCGCCGTCGCATCTACAGCAGCAAGCGGACGATCAAAGTCGCCCTGCCCGACGAAAACCACCAGACCGGCCTGCCCACCATGGCCGACGCCTGGGCCCCGATTTTCCATTCGGTTCGCCATCAGGGCGAGCACCACGAAACCGAAGTCCACGTCACGCGCCCGGAAAAGACGGCCGTTTAACGGTCTGGTTCGGACACCGCATTCGGGGTCGCCGGCACCGGCCTGAAAATCGCTTTTAAAAACCGACGCTGTCGCGACTTCGTTAAACGGCTCTCCTAAAACGAGAAGACGATTAACCGAGGTTACCGTGTCGAATATTGTCATCCTTTGCTGCGTTCTTGCCGCTGGATTGCTGCAGCCGTTTCAGGTTGCGATGAACACCAAGCTGGACAAAGTCAGCACCTCGCCGCCGGTCGCGGCGTTCATCACCTTTGCCGGCGGGGCGATCGTCGCGCTCCTGTTATGGCTCAGCGGTGCGATGTCGCGCGGCGATCCTTTAAAGCTGTCGCAGGCCCCGTGGTGGACGTGGCTGACCGGGCCGATCGGCGTGACGATCATCCTCTCGGCGCTGATCGCCTTACCGCGGTCCAGCGCGGCCGTGGTGATCTGCCTGATGGTGTCGGGGCAGGCCCTGTCATCACTGGCGATGGACCATTACGGCTGGCTCGACGTGAAGAAGATCCCGATCAATGGCTGGCGCATCGCCGGCGTCATCCTGATCATCGGCGGCACCTTGATGATGCAGAAGAAGTAGCCCCGTTAAGGCTGTGTGGTCGGTGGTTTACTGTATTGCTTCACCACCCCCGGCCACGTCTTTTCCAAGGCCGTGATCAGCTTGCCGAACGATTCCGTTTCCGTTCGCCGCCGCGTGTCATCGACGGCGTCGTCGCTGGTCCACCCGTTGGCAATCTGGTCCGACTTGGCCGTCGATTCCGCGCCGCCGTAGACGTAGCCGCTGCGCGTGTCGATCAAGATGCAACTGGCCGTCGTGGTGACGTACGCGCGGCGATTGGGCGACAGGCCCAGCGTCACCACCGACACCGGGCCGGCGAAGTCTTTGACGTAGAATTGGGTATCGAACGTGTAAAGCAGCAAAATGTCTGCCTTTACGCGGGCGGCCGCGAGGCGGAGATCGTCCTCGGTTCGCAATTGCTCGGGAACCAGCATGCGGTTCACTGGCGCGACGCCGGCCACGCCGGGTAGCTGGCCGAGCTTCTCAAAATCGGCGTCGGTTTCAACGTCGCGTGTGGTGATCAGGCGATAGGCACCTTCACCGTAGCTCTGTGCGGTGCGCGACTGGTACGTTCCCGACTGCACGCGGGCAACGGCGATCGTCGCCGGGAAGCGGGCCAGCGGCTTGGCCTCGTAGGCGGAGCGGAGGTAGGAGTCGGTGTCTTTGAGCGCGTCCAGTCGGGCGGGGCCGCCGGGCACGACGTAGGAAGGGGCGCAGCCGACCGCCGCGAAACAAAGAAACACGCCGATGGACAGGATTCGATGCATAAGAGTCCCCCGATTTCAGAACGCTACTCGACCGGCGATGAGTCGACCGTGCGGGCCGCACGTGTGGCCCGGGCAAGGCTGAGGCCAATCGTACCCATGAGCAGATCAATCAGCACCTGCGACACCGCCCGGATCGGCACGATCACGGCTGCCAATGGGCCGACGCCCGACAGTGGCGTGAGGCAGGCCAGCAGCACGGCTTCGCGCACGCCGAGGCCGCCCGGGGCGAAGAACGCGAGGTAGCCAAGCGTTTGCGACAGTGCGGCGAAGCTCATCAGCAGTGGGAAATGTCCCCACGGCGAGTGGCCGGTGACGGATTGAACGATGAAGCCGAGGGCCGCTCCGTGAAGCACCCATTGGAAAAAGGCGCACAGCATCGGGACGAGGTATTTCGCCATCGCCGGCGTGCGCGGCAGCGGCGAACGCTTCAGGAATTTCAGCAACGCATTGATGATCGCCGCGAACACGCTCGGCCAGAGGCAGACGACGGCCGCGATGATCGCCGGGAACGCCAGCCACTTCGCCCAAGGCACGCGCTCGGCGACCGGCTGCCACCAGAGCAGCGGGGCGGAGACGATCAGGCCCGCGAGCTGGGCGAGGCCGTCTTGCACGAGCACGACGGCCACCGCCACGCCGACGGGAATCGACAGCCGCCGCAGCATCGCGACCGCCGCGACGACCGCGCCGCCGGGGATGTATTTCCCCATCGGCGGCACCCAGGCGATCGTCGGCATCGCGCGCCACGCCGGGGCCGTCGCGTAAGCGCCGAGCAGTGTGCGGTAGCTGATCGCTTGGATGACCGCGACGGCCATCAGCATCAGCGCGGTGCCGACCAGCGGCAGCAGTTGGACGTGAACGTCCAGACCGGTGTCAGCGATCTGCCGCCATTGCTTGATCAGCACGCGGGTAACGAGCGCTAGGACGAGGACGAGCAACGCGAGCTTGAGATAGGCGAGCCAGCCGCGTTTCTTCAGCGGGGCGGGGACGATCGGCACGGGGGCGAAGTCGGTCACGCCGGTGCACTTTCGTTGTTGGGCGATGGAGTTCCGTCCGGTCTAACCACGCCAAATACGCGAACCTTTTCCATAACCTGCTCGACTGTGATCGTGTTGATTCGACCCAACTCTTCCGGCGGCAGTTTGGGCTTGGTGGCTTGCCATGGATAGAGGAACGACGCCGCGCGTCCGTCCGGCGGTTGGACGACCAAATCGCGATTGCCGGCGGGGCAGACGCGGTCGGGGTCGGCAGGGGCGAACAGGGTGACCGCCCGGCGGCCGACGGCGGCGGCGAGATGGGCCAAGCCGCTGTCGGTCCCAACATAGAACGAGGCGCGCGACAGGATGGCGGCCGACTCGCCGAGCGGGCCGGCGAGCTTGAGCGTGTGAATGCGATCGAGGTTGCCGCAATGCTTCACGATTTCCGCGGCCACGCCGGCTTCGTCCGGGCCTTCGACGATCAGAACATTCTGTCCGGTCGCTTGCGCGATCGCCTGCACGAGGGCCGCGTATTTTTCACTGGGCCAGCGCTTGGCGGTCGCAAGAATCGTCTTCGCGCTGCCGGCGTGGACGACGACGAACGGGCAATCGTGCAGGCCGATGTCAGCGAGGCTCGCTTCGGCCGCCGCGTGCTCCGACGGCGACGGCGAGAATCGCGGCGTGTCTGAAAAATCCGGCTTGATGCCGAGCGGCTGCAGCAGGCGGAGGTTCTGCATGACATCATGCAACCCACGCTCGGCCGGCACGCGGTTGCCGTGAAGGACGTTCATCGCGCTGAACTTTCCCACAGGATAGCCGTGCATCACAACTTGCTTCGCGCCGCTGGCCTTTGCCAGCGCGTTGTACTCCCAGCGATTGGAAGGGAAGGGCACCAAGTATGCATCGGGCCGGAGCGACCGCGTCGTCTTCACCGACTTCAACAGGTTCTTCATCCCGCGGCCGGTGACGATCGTTTCCACGCCGCGAATGCCACCAAACACCGCGGCCATCGGCGGGATCATCGCGGTGACGACAATACGAGCCGTCGGCAAACCTGACCGCAACTGCCGCACCATCGGCTCGGCCATTAGCGCATTGCCGATGCCGGCGACAATCGGGATGACGATGGTCGTGATGTCCTGTTTTGCGTTTGGTGTTTCGGTAGAAGTCATCAAGTCACGAAACGCATTTCAAAGCACGAACCGCAAAACGCCAATTTTCACGCCATCACATCCCCGGCACGCGCGTCGGCCAGTTTTCGATTGGCGGCAAGGGGTATTCCGTAAAGGTGCTGGAGATGCGGTCAAAGTGATAGAGCGCCCAGCCGCCGCTCGTGCCCGTGACCGGGCGCTTGGACAGGCGCGTGTACAACCAGTCCGGCACGCGGAAGTGCCACACGCGCCACGGGATGGCGGGGGCCTGCGCGAAATACCATTCGGTGCGGCGGGCTCGCATGATCTTCGCCAGGCGCGGGTTGCTCGTCTGCGGGCGGACGACGCGCGTGGCCTTGCCGTCGAGCGGCTTGATCAATTTGTCGAGCAGCAGCGCCATGGCGCGGTCGCCGGCCTTGCTGTTTTTTGGTGGGCCGAGGTTTTCGTAGCGGTCGTTCACGAGCAGGTCGCCGTCCTCGGCGCGATAGACGACGCCCGCCGGCAGGCTCGTGGGGGCGGTGGCGGGATTGGTGGTCGGCGGCTCGGGCGGCAGCGAATTCAGGAACCGCGCCGCGGCGATCAAATCCTTATGCTGGCCGGCCTCAAAGGTTTCATAGAACTTGGCCGAGCGCATCACGATCACGTCGACGCCGAACATGGCCAGATTGCAGACCAGCACCGAGTAGACCAGCCCGCGGCGGAGCCATTTCCACAGGTCGATCGACCGCGTCGGGAACGCCGCGCTGAGCCGACGCGTCGACAGCAGCAAGCCCACGATAATCAGCGGGGCGACCGGGACGAAATAGCGGCTGTTGACGTTGTCCCAGCCCATGCAGATCGCGCCGCTGTAAAGCCCGAGGGCTACCCACAGCCATTCGCCGCGGCGCGCCTCGTGAACGGCCAGGAAGCCGAGCATGGCGATCACGCCCCAGCCGATGACGGTCACCAACGCGGCGGCCGGCTTGCTGAATTCCACGAAACGGCTCGGCTGCCAGAGCAGCCAGGTGAACCATTTGCCTGAATGGATCAGGCGATCGAAATACTCACGAATCATTCCGTGCTTAGGGTCTTTGGGCGGGGTGATGATGCTCGGCGCGAGTGAATTATCAGCGGGGGCTTCATCGATGACTTCAGGGTCGCTGCTGTTACCGACGCCTTCTATCCGTACTTGCTCCGCCATTTCTGGCGACATGTGATTCAGGATGATCCGAGTCGTCGTCCACGTAACGAGGATCACCAAGCTGCAGGCCAGGGCCGTCTTCCAGTGGCGGGCAAACCACGGCGTCCCCCGCGGGGCACTCATGAGTACTCCGGCGATCGGCAGCAATTGGAAAATGCCCGCCCAGCGGACGAGCGGCAGCAGAATGCAGCAGGCAATTAACGCCGCCCGATGCAGGTGCCCGCCGCGGCCTTCGCGCAATCTCAGGGCCAGTAGCAATGCGATGGCACTTAGCAGGCAGTAAGCACCTTCGCTGTGTAGGAAATAGGTCAGGCTATAGACCGGCAGCAGCAGGCCGGCCAGGATCGTACCCAGGCCGGCCTGGCTGGGTTTGAGGAAGCGGAGCGCGATGAAATAGCCGATCAGCAGCGAGCCATACATGCTCAGCATCGCGGTGAATTTGAGCGCCAGGAAGGTCGGCGAGATCGCCATCACCTTGGCCATTAGCCACGGCCACCCCGGCGGGCAGATGGCGACCGGAAGCCCGTTGTAAAGAAAGCCTTGGCCGCGCGCCATGGAGCGGGCGATGGTGACGTAGAAATCGCTGTCGCCACCGGGCACCCAGTAGGGGTTCTGCAACAGCAGGTACGCCCCGAGCAGGGCCAGCGCGACAATGGATCCCCATCGCCGGATGCGGCGGCGATCAAATGCCGGCGCGGCGAGCGGGCTGGGCCCGGTGGGAACGGTCAATGTTTTCTTTGGGGGGCGCAGGGCGTCGTCCATGACTTAGCGCTTTCGATCGAAACCCGGACACGAATCAGACGACGAGACCGGCTGCGGCTTCATCCCGGCATGCTAAGCAACACCGCGGGGGAAGCAAAGCCGCCTATGCCGCCGATAAACGTCGGCCCCGGTCCGGCATGCCAGAGCAATGATGTCGGCTGCGTCGAAGGATTCTGCTGCCGTTTCAGTTTGCGGGCTTTGCGTTCCAGATATGCCGCCCGTTCGGCACGCTTGGCTTTGATCTCTTTGCGGGCTTTATTGGCGGCTCGCTCGGCGCGGTCGGCCTTGGTCTTTCGATTGGCGGCTTCCTGCGGGCTCATGTTGGCATGGCGGCTCGGGCCTACCGGATAGAACTTGGCGATGCGCGGGCTGGAGCGCCAATCGCCGGTCGGCAGAACGACTTTTGCCTCCGCCAGCCAGAGATCGCCCGACCGGCCCACCAGTTTGCCCGGCACGACGACGCCGTGGAGCAGCAATTTGTAAAGATCGGTGTCTTTCTTGTCGTATTCCGACACCGGGCCGATGACGAATGCCGGCTTGGCGGCTTCGATCAGCATCGGGTACTTGGCGGGTTTTTGCGTGTCAAACCCGATCAGCCGCCCGTTCACCACCTGCCGGCCGCTGAGGTAGCTCAGGATCTGCGCCATCGGCCCGATGGCGACATCCTTGGGCCCGAGCTTCTGCTTCAGCATGTCGGCCGTCGCGATCAGCGGCTGGTAGGTACCGCGTTTGTATTTATCCAGAAACGGCGAGGCGTGCTGTTCGGTCGCCAGGCTGAGGGCTCCGCCGAGATTCTGAACATTCGCCAGCGAGAACAGCCCGAACAGCAGCAGGTCGCGCACGACAGGCCGGGCTTTGGAGGTGAGCCAGAGGATCGCCAGCACGTAGCCCAGCCACAGCGTCGGCAGCACCATCAGGTAATAGCGCGGCACGTCGCTGATCGCCAGCATGACGGCCGTGAGAATCAGCACCTGCAGGCCCCATAGCGGCTGACGCCAACTGACGACGATCGCTCCGATCAGGAGAAGGATCGAGAAGGGGACGGCGGCCTTATAAAGATTTTCGCTGAAAAACGCCTCGGGAATTTCGTGGGTGAACAGCGTGCCCGCGTTGGCCATCACGCGATGCGGGAGGTCCGGCAAGATTACCAGCAGTTGTTTTTCGTATGCGCCATTGAAGAGGCCCATGCCCCGGCCGCGCGGGTCGACGGCCATGAATGCGATGAAGACCAGCACCAGCAGGCCAAGCGAAATGAGACTGCGCCGCTCGCGCCAGCGGACGACATTCCACGCCGCGGCGATGGCCCAAGCCGCTCCCAGCACCCAGAAGGTCGGCCGCATCGATGCCGCGATCAACAAGCTGCCCGCGAGCAGCGCGATGGCCGTCGTCATGCACCGGCGCGTCTTCGCCAGCCCCAGCCATTCCCAACCGAGCATCGCCCAGACCACCGCACACAGGAACGGCGTGTCCGTCATAATTTCCTGCGGCTGCTGCAGGAAGCGGCTGTTCATCCCGACGCCGCAAACCACGACAACCGCGATCCACAGCGGATATCGCAGCTTGATGAGCTGATACACGCCCGCCAGGGTCAGCAGGCCGAGCAGATTAAAGAGAATCAGCGGCGGCAGCAGGCTGGTGGTGTGAAACACCCGCTGCATGGCGGCCAGCAGGTACGGCAGGCCGGGATAAATCTGCGTTTGCGGGCGGCCGGCAAAGTAATAGCCGTGGCCGGCGGCCAGGCTGTCGGCCACGCCGCGGTAGATCGAGCTATCGAGCCCGATGCGCCATTGCCCATTGAATTGGACGGCCAGCAAGGCGACCAGGCCCGCAAAGAAAAAGAATCGCCATCGAACCAGCCAGCGGGTGAACGGCGTTTCCGGGGCATGGATGGCCCGCTCCAAGGCCGATTGCGGCGCGGGGGCCGGCGCAGTCGGCGTCGTTGGCGGCCGGGCGGCGTCAGGTGGGGGGGCGAAGGCTCGGGACAGCACAGTCATCTAGGATCGCCGACGGAGTCTTCAATTACGAACAGACGTGCATCAAACGAACAGAGTCAACGTCGCCAGCGTTCGCTCGGCATTACCATTTTCCACCGACCGCGCCACCTGCCGCAGCCCCTCAGATAAATCGGAAGCCGCGCCGGTAATGACCAGGCCGGCCGCCGCGTTCAGGGCTGCGATATCGTATGCCGGCCCCTTTTGGCCGGTCATAATGCCGCGAATAATCGCGGCAGATTCTGTCGGCGAACTCACGCGCAGATCTCCAAGCGAAGCCTTTTTCAGGCCCAGCGTCGCCGGATCGAGCGTCCATTCCGTAATGTGCCCGCTCTTCACTTCGCACACGCGCGTCGGTCCGATCGTCGATAACTCGTCCAGCCCGTCGTCGGCATGGACAACCCATGCCCGGTGGCTGCCCGTATCAGCCAAGACGCCCGCGATCAGCCGAGCCAACGGCCGTTCGTACACGCCGAGCAATTGGTGACACGCCCGGGCGGGATTCGTCAGGGGGCCAAGAATGTTAAAAATCGTCGGCACACCCAAGGCGGTTCGGGCCGCCGAGACGTGCTTCATCGCCGGGTGGTGATTGCGGGCAAAGGCGAAGCAGAGGCCGACCTGTTCCAGGCAGGCGGCCAGGCGATCGGGGGGTAGATCGAGGCGAACACCGAGGGTTTCCAGCACATCGGCCGACCCGCTCACGCCGCTGGCCTTGCGATTGCCGTGTTTGACGACTTTCACGCCGCAGGAGGCGACCAGAATCGCTGCAGCCGTTGAGACATTAAAGGTATCGCGGCCGGTCCCGCCGGTGCCGCAGGTATCGAGGACGACGCCATCGAGCGGGCCGCCCTTGGGCCGTGGGATCGATAGCACCTTTTCCCGCATCACCCCGGCCGCCCCGGCCAACTCGTCGCCGGTGACCCCTTTGACGGCCAAACCCATCAAAAAGCCGGCAATTTGGGCGTCGGGCGCGGTGCCTGACAGGATCGAATCAAACGCCGAACGGGCCTCGTCGCGCGAGAGGTTCTGGCGGCGAGTCAGCTTCAGCAGCACGTCACGCATGGGGTGCGGCCATGCTATCGAATCAGGCAATGGAACACCAAAGGATTGGGCCGGCACTCAGGTACCGATAACGCCCGCGCCGTCGGTCGCCTTGGTGGCGAATCGCACCGGATCTTTCCCGAACTTGGCCTGGAAGATGTTGGCGATATCGGCCATGAATTTCTCGACGGCGGCCGGTTTGACGAGTGAAACGGTGCACCCGCAGAAGCCGCCGCCGGTCATGCGGCTGCCGTAGACGCCGTCGAGGGTTCTGGCCGTGTCAACCAGGAAATCCAGCTCTTTGACGCTAACTTCGTAATCGTCCTTCAGGCTGGCGTGGCTGGCGTACATCAACTCGCCGGCGGCCGTGTAGTCGCCAGCCTTGAGCTTCTCGGCAAACGCCAGGCAGCGCTCGTTTTCCGTCACCACGTGCCGGCAGCGGCGGAAAGTGAGATCGCCGAGGGCTTTTTCGGCAGCATTGACCTGGGCAGGTGTGACGTCGCGCAAGGCGATGACCTTCGGGTCGACCTTCTGGAAATAGGCGACGCCGGTTTCGCACTCCTTGCGACGCTTGGCGTATTCCCCGTCCGCCAGGCTGTGTTTGGCCATGCTGTTGACGACGACAACGGTCACATCGTCGCCGAGCGGGGCGTAGGTCGGCGTGTGGGTGCGGCAGTCCAGCAGCATCGCGTGCCCGGCCTTCCCGGCGGCGACGATCGTCTGATCCATCACCCCGCACGGCACGCCGGCGAATTCATGCTCGGCCTTCTGGCAAAGCAGGGCCAGCGGCAGGGAATCCATCGTTTCGCCGGCCAAGGCGAGCATCGCCCGGCTGGTGCCGACTTCCATGGCTGCGCTGCTGCTGAGGCCGCCGCCGGGCGGCAGGGTGTTGGCGATCAGGCAATCCATGCCGACCAGCGGCACGCCTTTAGCTTTGAGCATCGCGACGGCGCCGCGGACGTAATTGCCCCAGGCCGGCTTGCCGGTGGTGATGGGCTGCGTGAGCGAAAATTGAACGGGTTTGTCGGGAAACAGCGTGCTGCGCGCGATGACCTTATCGTCGTCCCGTGCCCGGGCCGCGAGGATCACGTGCGGCTCGATGGCCATCGGGAAGACGAAGCCGTCGTTGTAATCGGTGTGTTCCCCGATCAGATTCACCCGGCCCGGCGAGCGGACGAAAATGGGGTCAGCGTCGCCGCCGTAAATCTTGAAAAATGCGTCTTTAAGGGCGTCTGTCGTCACGAGTCCGATGGTCTGACAGGTTGGCCCTTCGGTCAAGCCGTGGCGGAGCGTCGGCCGGCGGCTATCATGCCGCCCCAGTGAACCCGCGCTTCATCGTTTTCGACGGCAACGAGGGCTGCGGCAAGAGCACGCAGATCAAGCTTCTGCACGACCACTTGGAACGGCAGGGCGAGCCCGTCCTGCTGGTCCGCGACCCCGGGACGACCCGCGTCGGCGAGATGATCCGCCACATCCTGCTCGACCCGGCCAATACGGACATGGCCATGCGGTGCGAAATGCTGCTTTATATGGCCGCCCGGGCCCAGATGATGCATGAACTGATCATGCCGGCGCTCAAGGCCGGAAAAACAGTGCTCAGCGACCGATTTGTCAGCAGTACGCTGGCCTATCAACTCGGTGGCGATGGACTGACGGCGGAGCAGATCCGGGCGGTCGGCGATATCGCGATTGGCGGTCATTGGCCGGATTTGACGATTATTCTGGATTTGCCGGTCGAAAAAAGCCGCCTCCGCGTGCAGGCGAAGTTCCAGAAACAGACGCTTTTTGGCACGGTCAGCCAGCCGCCGACCAAAGACCGGATCGAGGAACGGCCCGTGGAATACCACGTCCGCGTTCGCGAAAACTTCCTCGCCCAGGCCGAGCGGGAGCCGCACCGGTATCACGTAATCAACGCCGACCGAGCGCCGGACGCCATTCATGCCGATGTGCTGAAAGCGTTCGCCGCGGTTTAGGGGCAACGCCTACTGGGCCATTAAAACGGCTTCGGGTGCAAACTTCGGTCGATCGGCAGCGTCTAAAGTGGTAGAACCTATTACGGAGAGCTCGCATGACCCGCTTGAATCGATCCTTGCTGACTGCCGCCATCGCAACCGTGTTCGCTTCGGGCGTCTTTGCCCAGACACGCGTGGACACGCGCGGCGCGACCGATGCCAACAACCGCGTCGGCTCCAACGGCCAGAACACCTCGGCCGGCGGACGCACCGCGCCGTGGGATATCGCCAACAATCTGGTGTACGGCAACATCACGGCCGGCAAGGCGTTTCGCGGATCCATCGCCAGCGGTGATCCGCAGGCCTTCCGTGGCCGCAGCGCCAGTGCCAACCTTGATAACTTCGTCCGCAGCTCCAGCGGTGTCACAACCGGCGGAGTGACCAGCTATAACGCCAATCAGACCCGCGCCTTTTACGGCGACAGCCGCAATGTGCCGCCGCCGGCGGGCACTGTCGGCATCAGCACGACCGGCGGCTACAGCCCGCCCGTGCCGACGGCCTGGAAGAGCGTCGACCCACGC
>JAQGHK010000467.1 GCA_028288875.1 Phycisphaerales bacterium
CAGCGGCTGTGCAACTTTGCCGGCCGGGCTGGCGATCACGTGTGCGGTGACGGCCTTCCCGTTCGCCTTGGCGACCACGGGTTTGGCGGCCAACTTCGGCGGGGCGGCCTTGGCGACTTTGGTCGCGACGACCTTGGCTGAAGCGCTTTTGGCCGGAATGTTCTTGGTTGCGACGACAGCAGGAGACTTAACAGCTTTGGGCATGGTCACCGTACTCGACTTGGCCGATTTCGCCGGAATGGCTTTGGACGACTTTGCTGAAGCAACGGCCGGCCTGGCGGCGAGTGTGGCTTTGCCTGCGGGCACTGATTTAAGAGCCGCGGATTTGACGGCGGATTTCGGAGCCTCCGTAGAAGACGGAGTCTTGCGGGCCGCGGGCGATTTGACCGCTGCCGGGGCCTTCTTGACGAGCTTTTTCGCCACTTGTTTGCCTCAAACCTTTCTGCCGCCACGATGGTCGATTTAGTAGAAAATCCACCCAGTGCAGCCCGGGCGGTCCCGAGCACGGCTAGGATACATCTTGTCGCACCCGCTGTCAAGGCGGGCGGCGAACGGATTACGAACGCCTGACACGCACTGCATCGCGTCTGTCGCGATCACAAGCGTCCCCTAGAATGTACGAACGATGTATCGATTGAGACGTGACGTCCGCCTGAATTTCACCCCCGACGCTGCCACCGGCGGCAGCGGCCATGCCGGCGTTCCAGCGGTGGATTCGCCGGCGATTCAACTGACCGTCGGCGTGACGCTCGCTGGCGAACCGGACAAAGTCAGCGGTTACCTGATTGACATCAAGGCGGTCGACGACGCCGTCCGACGGCTCGCGTTCGCCCGGTTATCGGACGCAATTCTTTTCAGAAGATTAGCGCTGCCGGGGCTGGCGGCGATGACGTTCGATTTCCTTAAAGATG
The DNA here is from genome assembly GCA_028288875.1 of Phycisphaerales bacterium. Lineage (GTDB taxonomy): Bacteria > Planctomycetota > Phycisphaerae > Tepidisphaerales > Tepidisphaeraceae > RYN-431. Next base: position 912 of record JAQGHK010000467.1, read on the forward strand.
CGTGGCCCGGCCGGCAAGTCGAACGGATCGAATTGGCGATGAGCCCGTACCAGTATTCGGCGGTGATCGCCGGGGAGCCGAGTGTGACGCAGTTGAGCCATCGTTTCGAATTTTCCGCGGCGCACCGCCTGCACAACCCCGACCTCAGCGAAGAAGAAAACCGACAAATGTTCGGAAAATGCAACAATCCTGCTGGCCATGGCCACAACTACGAAGTGGCGGTGACCCTCGTCGGCACGCCCGACCTGGCCGGCCGACTGGTCTCCACTGTCGACCTGGAGCGGCTGGTGGAAGAGCACGCGATTTCAAAGGTCGACCACAAACATCTCAACGAGCAGGTGCCGGCGTTCGCCGAGCTCAACCCCAGCGTCGAATACATCGCGCGCGTGATTTACGGCTGGCTGAAGGAACCATTGAAGACGGGCAACGCATCGCTGCGTTCGGTGACGGTCTGGGAGACGCCCAAAACGTCATGCGAATATTCTGAAAACGCAGATAAAGCGTCCGCCGCCGTCCGCATCGTTTGATCGCAATCGAATAGCATCCAATCAATGGCCGACTTCCTTTTACTGACCATCGGCTCGCACGGCGACGTGCATCCTTTTGTGGGCATCGGCCGTGCGCTGCGCGAGCGGGGGCACACCGTGCGACTCGTCACGAACGGTGCATTTCGCGAGTTGGTGGAGCGTGCGGGCCTTGGTTTCGTCGGCATTGGCGACGCCGAAATGTTTCGGGAAGTGCAGAGCAATCCTGATATCTGGCATCCGTCGCGCGGGCCGGGCGTGGTGCTGAAACATGTCGGCGAAACGTTGGGAATGGCTTATGACGCGATCGCGGCCAACGCGGGACCGGAAACGATCGTCGTGGGATCGACCCTGGCGCTCGGTGCGCGCACGGCGGCGGAAAAGCTGGGCCTTGCGATGGCGACCGTGCATCTCGCGCCGATCTGTATTCGGTCGAGCGTTCGGCTGCCGCGGTTGCCGGGCGTGCCCTCGCTGAACTGGCTGCCGCTATGGGTTCGCCAGCGGTTCTGGGACGGGGCCGATCGGTGGTTTATCGATCCGCTGATTTGCCCAACCTTGAATGCGTTTCGTGCTGAGAAGCAGTTGCCGCCGATGTCGAGCATACAGAACTGGTGGCATGCGCCGATGCTCACGATCGGGCTCTGGCCGGAGTGGTTCTTCCCGCGGCAGTCGGATTATCCGGAGCAGGTTCGGCTGGCGGGCTTCCCGCTATACGACGAATCGGACCACCAGTCCTTGGATGAGGAAATGGAACAATGGCTCGCGGCCGGCGACGCGCCGATCGCCTTTACGCCGGGCAGTGCGATGTTGTTCGGGCACCGATTCTTCAAGTCAGCCGTGGACGCCTGCATTCGCCTGAAGCGGCGCGGGCTTCTCCTGACGCGGCACGCCGAGCACCTTCCCGCCAACCTGCCGCCGTCGGTGCGGCATGTGTCGTTTGCCCCGTTTGGCACATTATTGCCCAAATGTGCTGCCATCGTGCACCATGGCGGCATCGGCACGACCGCCCAGGCCCTGCGAGCGGGTATTCCTCAGTTGATCATGCCGATGAGCCATGACCAGTTTGATAACGTTGCCATCTGCCGCGGGCTGGGCGTGGCGGGCGCCATCAGTGTCCGCCGGTTTGAGGGCCGGCGGGTGGCCGATCGATTAACCAAGTTGCTGGGGCAACAGTCGGTTGAAAATGCCTGCCGGGCAGTGGCGGGGCGGTTTGCGGACGATCGGGCGCTCGATCGGGTCTGTGAATTGTTGGAAGAAATCCACGTCGCAGTCCCCGTTTAGCCGGCAAGGGCGCCTCGGCGTCGCTTGACGATTTGGCCGATCTCGCTAAATTATTACCCCTTCCTGAAGTGGATTTGCCGCACAGTGCACGCAGGGTTCTGCGTGCGTTTGTTTTTTCGGTGCGGGTATCGCTGAATTCAGGCTGATTTTCCCGAGGATTCCATGGCCCGTGACCTGACCAAGATTCGCAATATCGGCATCGCTGCCCACATCGACGCCGGCAAGACCACCACCAGCGAACGCATCCTGTTTTACACCGGTCGCGTGCACAAGATCGGCGAAGTGCACGAAGGCACCGCCGTCATGGACTTTGATCCGGAAGAGCAGAAGCGCGGCATCACGATTAACTCGGCCGCCACGTTCTGCGAATGGAGCCGCGGCAACTGGTTGACCAAGACCACGCCGACCCCGGACCAGCTGTACAACATCAACCTGATCGACACCCCCGGCCACGTGGACTTCACGGCCGAAGTGGAACGCTCGCTGCGCGTCCTCGACGGCGCGGTCGCCGTGTTCGACGGTAAAGAAGGCGTCGAAGCCCAGTCGGAAACCGTCTGGCGTCAGGCCACCAAGTACAACGTGCCCCGCATTTGTTTCGTCAACAAGATGGACAAAGTCGGTGCCGACTATGAATTCTGCTACCAGACGATCCTCGATCGCCTCGGCGCCCCGGCCATCCCGGTCGTGGTCCCGATCGGCCAGGCCGACACGTTCGCCGGCGTTATCGATCTGATCGCTCAGGTCGGCTACAAGCCCGAGAACTACGGCGACGACAAGGATCGCGGCCAGACCGTCAACAAGGTCGAAATCAGCTCGCTCGACGACGTCGATCAGGAGCGTTTCGCCCACTACCGCGCGATCATGCTCGAAAAGGTCGCCGAACTGGACGACGCGCTGGCCGAGAAGTACCTCGAAGATCCGGAAAGCCTGACGGAACCTGAAATTCGCGCCGCGCTCCGGAAGGGCACCATCGAATTCAAGTGCCACCCGCTGTTCTGCGGTTCGGCGTACCAGTACGTCGGCGTTCAGCAGGTGCTGGACGGCGTCATCGACTTCCTACCGGCCCCGACCGACATCGACGAAGTAAAGGGCTTGGATCTGCGCGACCATGACAAGGTTCTGGTTCGTAAGCTCATTCCGACCGAGCCATTCTGTGGCTTGGCGTTCAAGATCGTCGACGACAAGTTCGGCACGCTGACTTACGTCCGCGTTTACTCAGGCGTCCTCAAGGCCGGCACCCGCGTGCTGAATGCCAACAAGGGCACCAAGGAAAACATCAGCCGCATGTTCCAGATGTCGGCCAACGACCGCATCGCTCGCGATCAGGCTGAATCGGGCGACATCGTTGCCGTCATCGGCGTGAACGAAGCCATGACCGGCGACACGCTGTGCGATCTGGATGACCCGATCATCCTCGAACGCCCGACGTTCCCTGAGCCCGTCATCAGCATGTCGATCGAGCCTAAGGCCGGTGCCGACAAGGATAAGCTGACCAACGCCCTGACGAACCTGCGTCGCCAGGATCCGACGTTCCAGGCCAACTACAACAAAGAAACCGGCGAAACCATCATCGCGGGCATGGGCGAGCTGCACCTTGAAATCATCAAGATGCGTCTGACCCGCGATTACAAGGTGGAATGCGTCGTCGGCAAGCCGAAGGTCAGCTACCGCGAAACCATCGGCGCCAGCGTCAAGGACGTTCGCGGCGTTCACAAGAAGCAGTCCGGCGGTCGCGGTCAGTTCGGCGACGTCTGGATCAAGATCGAACCGTTTGATGGCACCGATCCAGCCACCGGCAAGCCGCTCGAGCCTGAAGTGCTCAAGAAGCTGCGCTGGGAAGACAGCATCGCCTGGGAAAACAAGGTCGTCGGCGGCTCGATCCCGAAGGAATTCATTCCGTCGGCCGAGTACGGCATCCGTCAGACCTGCAAGACCGGCATCATCGCCGGCTTCCCGCTGATCAACGTCAAAGTGACGCTGACCGACGGCAGTTACCACGACGTCGACAGCAGCCAGATCGCCTTCGAACTGGCCGGCCGTCTGGCCATCATCGACGCCGTGAAGGCTGCCAAGCCTGAGATTCTTGAGCCGATCATGAAGCTCGTCGTCACGACCCCGAAAGACTTCGTCGGTAACGTCACCGGCGACATCAACCGCCGCCGTGGCCTGATCGTCGAGAGCAGCGAGCGTGGCAATACGGTTATCGTCGAGGCCGAAGTCCCGCTGAGCGAAATGTTCGGCTACACGACGGAACTGCGTTCGATGTCCACCGGCCGCGCCGCGGCCGCCATGGAACCGTTGAAGTACTCGACGGTGCCGGCGAACGTGAAGGCCGCCATCATCGCCGAGGCGAACGGAACGAAGAAGTAAGGCGCATTGAAGTAGGCCGCGTTTATCGCAAGCTAACCACGAGTGCCACGGCCCGAATCTTCGGCCGTGGCACTTGTGTTTTCTGGCCGGATCAAGGCAAAGCGTCGTCTTCTGCTTTGTCGACTTGAATGATCAGGGTTGCTAACGCATCAACGACCGCGTTGAAGTAACGGGCTCCCTTTTCGGCCGTCGCAGTGCTCGGATCGCCACAGCCAGTATCCGGGTGAATTTTGCTCCACGGCCGGGGCGTCCAGACACCGGTTTGTTTAAGAGCTGGCTGGCTGAAGGGCCGGGTTTCGCCTGGGCCGGCTTGGTCGAGCTTCACCCAATCCGGGCGGAGTTGGAGCAGCAGGCTGGTTTCGAGATCGCCGGCATGATCGCCGGGCTGCTGGAAGATCTCGGCCATCTCGTTAGGGACCAGCCGGAAGAAGTCGACCAGGACGACGAACAAGTCGAACTTTCCCATCACGTCGCGGATCAGCGGCTTAAAATCGTTACCGCCATGCCCATTTACGAGGATAAGCCGTCGGATATTCTGGGCGACCAGCGATTGGGCGATGTCCTGAAGAATGGCTGAGGCAGTGGTTGTGCTGAAATGAATGGTCGCCGCTTGGTCTTGCTGCTGGGCGTTGCTCCCAAATGGAATGGCTGGCAGCACGATCGGGCGAGCACCGGCTTCCCAAGCCTTTCCGGCCGCGGCAATCGCAATTTCACTGGCTTCGACAACATCGGTCCCGTGCGGCAGGTGATAATTGTGCGCTTCAGTCGCGCCCCAAGGCAGCAATGCCAGCGAAGGTCGGTCGTCTAACAACTGCCGGTAATTGGCCTCGTGTAATACCCAAGGGCGGAATGCGTTAGCCATAATTGGCACGATAGCAGAGCGGTAATGACGGGTAAAAAGCCTGGCATTTCTGACTGGAATCAGCGTCGAAGCCGAAGTGCCGCCCAGCGAAATATCGGCTACACGACGGAACTGCGCTTGATGCCTATCCATCGCGCCAGCCGGTACGGCTTTTGTGTTTGGTGGTATCTGCGCGATAGACCAAGTTTGCGCCCGGCGACTCGATTGGCATTACAGGATCGTTCCCGTCTATTCTGCACGCATGACTGACAATCAATGGGGCAACGTCGCCCGCGAAGAACTCCTGAACATGGTGCCGGCCGACGGTAAAGTGATTGGTTCCATCGGGTGCAATTTCGGATCGACCGAGGTCCGCTTGGTGGAGCAGGGGCGCGAAGTGCACGGCGTAGACATCGACCCGACGGTCATTGCGGTGGCCGCAACTCGGCTAACGTCGGCGCGGGTCATCGATCCGAACGATCGCCACCCCTTCGAAAAAAACTCTCTTGATGGCCTGATCCTGGCGGACGTGTTGGAGCACATTCCCAGCGCGTGGGACGCTCTGGCAACCTTCAGCGAGGCGGTGCGGCCGGGCGGGTGGATCATTATTTCGGTCCCCAATATGCGGTTTATCCCTGCAGCGGTTCGATTTGCCATCGGCGGCGATTGGCCAGAGCATCCCAGTGGCATCTTCGATCGGACCCACGTCCAAGTGATGAGCAAAAAGCGGCTTAATCGATGGTGCCAGCAGGCGGGTCTCATCGTGGAACGGTGGTTTGATCGATACCCGCCGCACAATCGAAGACGCGAACTGGCGTTCAAAGCAGTCGACTTGCTGACGCTCCGGCTGTTCCACAACTGGTTTATGTTCCAGATTCTGGTTCTGTGCCGAAAACCTGGCGGGTCGAGTTAGTGACCGCGCAAACGGCCTAAAACAGCGCTCGCGATACCCGTGAGGTTGCCCAGTGGGAGCTGATTTATGAGGATTACCGCCGCAATCCCCGAAAATTCGGCATCAGGTCGCGTTTTATCGCTTGATTCAATACTGGTTACGGCTATATTACCCGACCCCCTGTTGTTTGAGGGGGCCGAATACCGGTCATCGGGCCGCTCGGAAACAAGACGGTTAGCATAGGATCGAAGCAATGACAGGTGAGCGTATCCGCATTCGTATGGAAGCCTACGACCACCGTGCCCTTGACCAGTCGGCCAAGGAAATCGTGGACAACGCCAAGCGGACCAACGCCCGTGTCTGTGGCCCGATTCCGATGCCAACCCGCGTTGAACGCTACACGGTCCTGCGTTCGCCGCATATTGATAAAAAGTCTCGCGAGCAGTTCGAAATGCGGACGCACAAGCGTGTGATCGACATTTTCGAAGCTAATGCCCGCACGATCGAAGCGCTCAACCGTCTGGTCGTACCGGCCGGTGTGTTCGTCAAGATCAAGGCCTAGTGCCGCAGTAACGAAGCTCGGGTCAGAAATGACCGGGGCTTTTTAAATCGCCCGGACGCGGGGTTCATCCAAGAACCCGAAGCTGACCTCAAAAGGGTTGGTCGCGAGCCGGGACGAATCGTTTGTTTTGTGTTTTGTCCTTTTAGGGACAGGTTACCAACCCAACCGGCCAACGCCGCGGGTTGTTCTGCCTGAGAGAATCGATGTCACCAGCAATCCTGGGCCGCAAGGTCGGCATGACGCGGGTCTACGACGAGAAGGGGAAGATTGTTCCCGTTACCGTCATTCAGGCCGGTCCATGCGTCGTCACCCAAGTTAAGACCGCCGATGGTCGCGATGGCTACAACGCCGTCCAGATCGGCTTCGAGACCATCAACGCCAAATACAGCACGATCCCGGAAATTGGCCATGCCGCCAAGGCCGGTGTCGGTCCGCAACGCTTTTTCCGCGAAGTGCGCCTCAAAGCCGCCAGCGACAAGAACATCGGCGACTCGATCGAAGTGAACAGCTTCGAAGGCGTTGCTCACGTTGACGTCATCGGCGTCAGCAAGGGCAAAGGCTTCGCCGGCGTTATGAAACGCTACAACTTCGGTGGGTTCCCGGCCTCGCACGGTACGGAACGTAAGCACCGTGCCCGTGGCTCGATCGCCTCGTACGGTACCCAGCGTGGTCACTGTGGTAAGCCCAAGAAGGGTCTCCGCATGGCAGGTCACATGGGCGACGTCCGCGTCACCACCCGTAATCATCCGCTTGTTCGCGTGGACGCCGAAAACGGCGTCCTTCTCGTTAAGGGCGCGTTGCCCGGAGCGAATGGCTCGTTGCTGTATGTCCGCAAGAGCGTCACCGCCAAGGTCAAAGCCTAATCACTAGCAGATTGCGGACAGCGATCCGCTAGGAGATCACGATGATTGAAGTTCCCGTATACAACCTCGAAGGCAGCCAAGTCAGCACGATCAGTGTTGACGAAGCCAAGCTCGGCGGCGAAGTGAACAAGGCTCTGCTCAAGCAAGCCATCGTTTATTACCACGCCAACAAGCGCCAGGGCTCGGTCCAGACCCTCGCCCGTGGCGAAGTGGCCGGTTCGACCCGCAAGCTGTTCAAACAAAAGGGTACCGGCAACGCCCGTACCGGCGGCATCCGCAACCCGATCAAGGTCGGCGGCGGTCACGCCAAGCAGAAGCGTCCGAAGAGCTGGCGTCAGGGCCTGAATAAGAAGAGCCGCGTCGCCGCCCGCAATCAGGCCATCCTGGCCAAGATCCAAGGCAACGAACTCAAGATCGTCGAAGCCTTCTCGTTCGCTGAGCCGAAGACCAAGCTCTTCGCCGGCGCCCTCAAGAACCTGAAGATCGAACGCACCGTTCTGGTCGGTCTTGACGTTGGCAACACCAACGCCCTCAAGGCCGCCCGCAACATTCCCAACACCCGCCTGACGACCGTCGCTCAGCTCAACGCGTGGGATATTTTGAATACCCGCAC
>JAQGHK010000470.1 GCA_028288875.1 Phycisphaerales bacterium
CAAGTTGAAGGAAGCCGCCAGCTTCGGCCAGCCTATCACCGAATACGATCCAGGCAGCCGCGGCTACAAGGACTTCGTGAACCTTGCCCGCGAACTCATGGGCCATCGCCCGGCGGACATTGAACCCGTCGTCACTGAAACCCTCAGCCGCCCGGCCGAGCTCGTTCAGCGGGCCAAGCAGCTGGCGCAACTCACGAATTTCCAGTTCGGTAAGAACGCGGTCAGCTTCAACGCCGATGCCCCGCTGGACCAGAAGTTCGACCTGCGGACCACGCAGCAGAAGATCGACGCCTTCTACGGCATCCGCTTTATCGACGGCGACGTTCACTTCGCCGCCAAGTTCGCCGAGGCGCGCCGTGTGCAGGTCGCCGGCGACTTCAATGGCTGGAGCTCGGTCAGCACGCCGCTGACCAGCCCCGAGCCTGGCCGCTGGATCGCCCGCCTGCCGCTGCAAGCCGGACGGTACAAGTATCGCTTCGTCGTGGACGGTGTCTGGACCAACGATCCGCATAATCCCGCGACGGAAACCAATGAATTTGGCGAACTGAATAATGTCGTTGAAGTTGCGTAAGCCACTTTGACGATCAAAGGGGAGTCGGGCCTGGTCCAGGAGGGACCAGGATAGTCGAGCAAAGCGCTCGTTAGAGGTTGAAATGGATTACAAGCCGACGTCCCGCCGCCTGTCCGAGATCTCGCATCTGTTCTTGAGCGACGTGCGCAAGAAACAGACGGATGGCGCAACGCCCCCCACCCGCACCCCGCCTAGCCAGACCCCCGGCGGCTTCCGCGGCGACCTCAGCGTCGACCTCACCCCCGAAGAATTCGCCAACATGATGCGGCCCGCCACGGACACCGCCATCTTCAAGCCTGCCCGCATCGTCCTCGCCCATCACCTCGGCGAAGCCATGGCCGACCGGGTCCGCGATCTGGCGGCCACGCTTGCTGGCCAACGGTCGGTCGGCATTGTTTACGCAGACCTGGCTGGCGTTCGCGTCTGCTGCGTGGACTCGAATAGCGAAGAGACCGTCGAAGAGTGCGCCGTTGAACCGCTGGACGCGCAGCGCTTCCGCGAAGTGCTGGTCGAACTGGACCAGGACGTCGCCGAATGGCTGATCGTTCTGCCGGACCCACGTACCAGCGAAGCCGCCGGACTGCTCGGTCACGCGGCCAACTGGACGCTGCTCAGCGGCGCGGACCACGAGAGCGTGGTCGCGGCGTATCGCACACTCAAGGGTGTCGTCGGCGACGCCAAACCCGCCTTGTCGCTCAGCATCTTCGGCGCCGAAACCCCCGAAGACGTCGAGAAAACGGCCCGCAAGCTCGCGGGCGTCTGTGAACAGTTCCTCAAAGTCGGCATCGCCACCGGCCCGGCAATCATTGATGCCCCGGACGCCCGCGAGGCCTGCCTGTTAGATGCCCTTGCAGAAGGTAACGTTCACTGGCAGGTGCTGACCGCCCTGGTCGACAGTGCCGCCGCCCCGGGCGAAAACACTACTCCCGCGCCCGTCGTCACCGCGACGATCGCCGCCACGCCGACACCTCATATCGTCACCCCGGCCGCCCCTGTGGCCCGTGCCATCGCCGCTATGCCGCCCGTGATGCGGATGACCCCGCAGGCCCCGGCCGCCGATGATGCCGAGACCATTCTTGACCTGATCGACGCCGACGCCACGCCCGCCGGCATTCTTCGCTCATTCATTCATGGTGCAGGCGAGTTCGTGGAATCGCCGGTGAAGCCGCCGATGCTGGCCGACGCCGTCGTCGCCGTCGGCCGCGACCGCCGCCTGACGCTCATCGCCGTCGCCAAGCCCGGCCTGACCGAACTCCGCTCCGTCGCCGCGGGCCTCCGCTGGATGCTGGAAAACCGCTCGCTGATCGTCATGGCCGTGCCGCAGTTGGCGATCGACAGCTCGATCGAACCGCGCCTCCATTTGATCGTCGACCAAGCCGATGCCGATGCGGATGCGATGCAGCCGCTGCTGGCCGCCGGGTCGGTCACGGTCGCCGCGTATCGCAAGGTTCGCTGGGCCGGTCGCGCAGGTTTGCTGATGCAAGCCGCCTGAGCCAAGGGCCGATCCCGCTTCAAATCTGTCGAAAGCTCGCGGGGATCGCCTAGACTCCCGGCATGAACAAGCGATCTCTCGGCCGAACGGGTTTCCAGGTTTCTGAACTCGGGTTCGGTGCTGCGCCCACGGCCTACCTCAAATCCGACGCGGCCGCCGCCGCCGCGATGCTTAACGCCCTGCTCGATGACGGCCTGAACCTCATTGACACCGCCACGAGCTATCCGGGCAGTCAGGCATTCATTGGCGAGCATCTTTCCAGTCGCCGCGATGAATATGTGCTCGTCAGCAAAGTCGGCGGCAAGTTCCGGGGCGTCGAAGGTCCGGACTGGTCGGAAGCTGTCGTTACGGCCGCTGTCGATAACGCGCTCAAAGAGCTGCGCACCGACCATGTAGACGTGATGCTCCTGCACACCTGCTCGCTGGAAACCTTGCAGAACGGCGAGGCGCTCGGCGCACTCGTGAAGGCACGCGAGGCGGGCAAGATCCGCTTCGCCGGCTTTAGCGGCGACAACGAAGCGGCCGCTTGGGCTGCCGGCAATGAGGACATTGCCGTTATCGAAACGTCGATCAATATCGCGGATCAGAAGAATATCGATCTGGTGCTGCCGGTTGCCCGCGAGAAAAACGTCGGCGTGATCGTGAAACGCCCGATCGCCAATGCCTGCTGGAAGGACCTGAACGATCAGCCCGGCATGTACAAAAATTATGCAGCTGAATACACGAAACGCCTGGCCGCGATGAGCATCACGCCGGCGGATCTGGGCTTTGATGGCGCGCCGAACGACGTCTGGCCAACCATCGCGCTGCGCTTCACGCTCAGCCAGCCGGGGGTGTCATCGGCCTTAGTCGGGACGACGAGGCTGGCCAACGCACAGAAGAACTTTGAAGCAGTCTCGCAGGGCCCGCTGTCGGCGGACGTCGTCACGAAGTTACGCGACGCGTTCAAGAAAGCAGATCCTGCGGGCGCCTGGACCGGGCAGACGTAGCAGCCCGTCGGTCAGCAGGTGTAGCCGTGTTTGCTGGTCGAACTGGTTCTAGACCAGGCGCACGGGCACATCGTGCCCGGCGAGGAACTGCTTCACCTGACCCACCGTGTACTCGCCAAAGTGGAAAATGCTGGCGGCCAGCGCGGCATCGGCGTGGCCGGTGGTCAGGACGTCGCGGATATCCTCCGGCGAGCCGGCCCCGCCGCTGGCGACGACTGGCACACGCACGGCATCACTGACGGCGGCAGTCATCTCGTTGTCGTAGCCCTGCTTCGTGCCGTCGCTGTTCATGACATTCAGCACGATCTCGCCGGCACCCAGGGCTTCGGCCTGTTTGACCCAGTCCATCACCATCACGCCCGTCGGCGTCCGGCCGCCGTTGACGTAGACTTCCCAGTGCTCCATCCCATTGTGGAATACACGGTTAGCGTCGAGGCCGAGCACTGTGGCGCATCGGCCGAACTTGCGAGAAATATCGTGGATGAGCTGCGGATTCTTCACCGCGGCCGAATTAAGCGAGACCTTTTCCGCTCCGGCTTGGATGAGCCGGGTGGCATCGTCCAGCGTGCGAATCCCCCCGCCGACCGTCAAAGGCATGAAGATGACCTCCACCACCCGCCGCACCAGGTCGGCCATGATTTCCCGACCCTCGTG
>JAQGHK010000475.1 GCA_028288875.1 Phycisphaerales bacterium
CGGTATGCTACAACAGCGCGGCTTTTCCTTCAGCGTGCGGCGGCGGCCGACGTCAGCAATGTTCGGTCAACAAACGGCTGAACGGCCGGTAAATCCAATGGAGGATTCGATGAAGTCTGTGAAACTCGCCTGCGCGCTCGTCACCCTGTTCGCCGCAACCACCCTGGCCGAGGATGCCAAGCCGATCACCGTCGCCGCGACCGGCGGCGACTTCGCCACCGTGCAGGCCGCCATCGATTCGATCCCGAAGGGCGACAAGGATTCGCACATTCTGATCATCAAACCAGGCACCTACAAAGAGAAGATCAAGATCTCAAAGGGCCAAACGCACATCACGCTCAAGGGCGACGGCGAAAAGCCCGCCGACACCGTGCTCAGCTTCGATGATTGGGCCCAGCGCAAAGACAAAGATGGCAAAGACATCGGCACCCGCGGCAGTGCCAGTGTGGCGATCGAAGGCAGCGATATCACCTGCGAAAACCTGACATTCGAAAACACCGCCGGCGATGTCGGTCAGGCCGTCGCGCTGCGCACGCAGGGCGATAAGTTCATCTTCCGCAATTGCCGGATGACCGGCTGGCAGGACACGCTGTATGCCAACGACGGGCGAGCGTATTACGAGAACTGCTACATTGAAGGCCGCACTGATTTCATCTTCGGCCGGGCGGTGGCGGTGTTCGATCACTGCGAACTGCGCAGCAAGAACGGCGGCTTCGTGACGGCCGCCAGCACGAATGAAAAAGATCCGTTCGGCTACGTCTTCCTCGATTGCAAACTCACGCACGATCCCAAGCCATTCAAGGGCCCGGGCGGCAATGTGCCGGTGCCGACCTCGCTCGGCCGGCCATGGCGGCCGATGGCGTCGGTGACGTTCATCCGCTGCACGATGGGCCCGCACATCAAGCCCGAGGGCTGGAGCGAATGGAAGGGCGACGACGGCAAACCCAAGCCGGCCCGCTACTCCGAATTCGCCAGCACGGGCCCGGGCGGGAATGTGTCGAAACGCGTGGATTGGTCAAAGCAACTGACCAAGGCGGAGGCGGACGCGATCACCGTCGAATCAGTCTTGGCGGGTAAAGACGGCTGGAACCCGAAGGCGAAGTAAGCCGGCGTCCTCAGATCGATCCGGCCGCTTTGGCAATCGACGGCACCGGCACGTCGCTTGTGACGGCGATCGGCTCGACTTCCGCTGGCGGGGTGGCGTCGATCGTTTTTTCCGCCCGCACCCGGCCATCGTCTTCAGCATCGCGGCCCATGACGCGGAGGGCGCGGAAGAAATCCCGCATGTCGATCAGGCCGCCGATGCCGAACCAGAGCAGCGTCACGATGGCAATCACCATCGGCAGGGCGATGGCCGTCGTCATCCAGTAGGCCGACCACCACGCGGTTGGCCAGTGTTGGAAATGGTTCCAGACGCTGACGACCAGGTTCACGCACAGCAGCGTCATCGCCCACCAGAAAATCCCGCCGGCCACCCATTTGTCGGCTCGCGTGAAGTTGGCGTCGAATCGCAAGATGTTGGTCAGGGCAAACCGCTCGCCGAATCGCTTGGGCTTGGCGGCTGCTGCGGGTTCGCGATGCAGCATGGCGTCCAGATCAAACTTGCGGCCACGGCTGGTGATCAAGCTGACGACGATATAGACGGTGACCGCCGTGAGAACTGCGGCAAATGCCGCCTGCTGGCCGTTGAGCTTTTCTGGGAGCCACAAACCGAGATCACGGCCGGCGTCGCGGTACACGGGCCAGCGTTTGCCGGTGACCCAGATGCCGCCGACGGTGAGCAGTGAGCCGGTGAGCGTGCCCGCCCAGGCGGCCGTCGTGGTGCCGCGTTTCCAGTACAGCCCGCCGATCACGGCCGCCCCCGCGCCGCCGGTAAATACGCCGGCCGTCAGCGCCCACCAGAGGGCGATATATTGGGTTTGCGAGAACACCAGAGAGAAGAACAAACCGAAGCAGGCAACGAACGCCACTGCCCCGCGCAGTGCCCAGATGTGCTGCCGCGGCGTCATCGCCTTCTTCCGCAGCGGCAGCATCACGTCCTGCACGAAGATGCTGCCCCACGAGTGCATGTGCCCGGCGTCGCCCGCGAGCAGGCCCAGCACCATGATCGCGACGAATGCGCCTTTGATGCCCACCGGCAGCATGTGGCTGAGCGTGATCGGTACGGTCATCTGCTTCTGAATGTACGGATCACTGATGGCCTTGATCTCGTTCTGAATCGGACCGACGGCAGCGGCGAAGTCCGGGTGTTTGAGATAGGTCACCGCACACAGGCCGAGCACCAGGAGCATGAGCGTGCGGGCATAGCCGCGCCAGTTGCCCAGCACGCCGCCCATGCGGCTTTCGTGGGCCGTGCGGGCGGACGAATTGAAGCCCTGTTTGTTCTGCAGCGACATCGTCGAATAAAGGTTCGTGATCATGGCCATCATGACGAACCAGATGTTGAAGTCATCGACGTCGCCGGCGTTGAACGGATCGATCATCGACTTGCCGGGCGGCGTATTGCTCGTCACCGAAACAATGTGCCCCCAGCCAACAATCCAGAACACGCTGATCACGATCAACACATAAATCGCGTGCGAGAAAATGCCTTCCAGGCAATCGGTCACCATCAGCGTGACTTGCCCGCCGACCAGCACCATGAAGACCGTGCAGCTCAGGTAGCCGACCATAATGGCGGCGAAGGTGCTGACGGTCAGGGCACCAATCTCGAAGTGCTGCGGCAGGCCAAGGAAGTAAATGAAGAACCGCGCGCTGACGGCCGGGAAGATACCGTAGTTGAGAATGCCGCTGACGAACGCCAAGGCGCCCATGAACAGCCGATACCGCCGGCTGTAACGGGCTTCTAGAAACTGCGCCAGCGTTAGCGCCCGGGTTTCACGGAAGCGGTAAACGACGAACCCGCTGATGCCGACGAGCAGCGCGACCGGCACCGACACCTTTTCCCAGAAGTTCAATACAAAGCCCGAGACCATGATGATCTCAAACTTGCTCATCGTGTTGGCCAGCCCGGCGTCGCTCTCGCCGCGGGCATTCGCCAGCAGGTAACGACCCGCGCATCGGCCGGCGGACAGGAAGTCGGCCACGCTGTGGACGAACCGTTGCGTGTAAATGGCGACTGCCAGCACCATGCCGAGGGCGAGGGCTACGATCGTCCAGTCCAGCGTGTGCATGTCGTTTGTCGTTCCAAGGCCGCCACCAAAGCCCGGCCTACTGCAGCGGGGCGACGTGAAGGTTTACCATCGCGGCCGGGCCATCGAGTTATCCATATTGCATAAAACCATTGTGTTTTTACGTCGACTCGGGCGGCAAATGAGGGTGGCTTGACAACCGACCGCCATGCGCGACAATGGCCCGCCCAATCGCAGTCGTAGCTCAATTGGATAGAGCATCGGCCTACGAAGCCGAGGGTTGCAGGTTCGACTCCTGCCGACTGCATTTTCCGCTGCAGATATTGGGTTTTGGTTCCTGCCACGGATGGCCCCAGGATGGCGCTGGATCTTTGTATTCTCGCGAGTGGGTCTTCCGGGAACTGCTCCATGCTGCGCACGCCCGCCGGGGTGGTGCTGATCGACGCCGGCGTTGGCCCCCGATCCTTCGGCCGGGCGGTCGCGGGAACCGACATTTCGCTGGCCGACGTCCGGGCGATTGTCCTCACCCACCTGGATTCCGATCACTTTCGCCGCTCCTGGGTTCGCACGCTGATGAAGCAGGGCGTGACCGTCCACTGCGCGGCCGCCCATGCCGCCGAGCTGGACGTAGCGCCGCATCTTGGCGCCCAGCTTCGCCCGTTTGACGGTGCTTTTGAGCCGATTCCCGGCGTTTCGTTCGTGCCGCTGGCGTTCGCCCATGATGAAACGGGGAGCTACGGCTTCGTAATTGAAGGGTTCGGCGGCCGGATCGGTTTCGCGACGGATCTGGGCCACGTGCCGCCGGCGCTGATTGAGCATTTCGCCGACTTGGACGTGCTGGCGATCGAGAGCAATTACGATCCCGGAATGCAGCAGAACAGCGGAAGGCCGTGGTTTCTGCAGAAGCGCATCACCGGCGGGCACGGCCACCTGTCCAATGATCAGGCCCTTGCAGCCGTAAAGGCGATCTTCAAGCGGCATGAGAAGCGCCGGCTGCCAGCCCATGTGGTGCTTCTGCACCGCAGCCGCGACTGCAACTGCCCGGATCTGCTGCGAGCGCTGTTCTCCCGCGACACGCGCGTCGCCAGCCGGCTGGTGCTGGCTGAGCCGTATGTGCGGACGGAATGGCTCTGCGCATCGACCGGCGGCCGGCCCGCCGAGCAGCAATTGCTGCTGGGCTTCGCAGCCGATTAACGCCACCCGACCTCGATTCCCGCCGGTTACGGCATTTCGCCGTCTCGATTCCCTGTAATGTAATGTAAACAACAGCGCCAATACGTGGTAAACTAAGGGAATGCGAAGCCATCGCATCCGGAGGGTTTCGCCATGTCGATCGTAGAAGTAGCCAAAGCCGCTGGCGTGTCGACGGCCACCGTTTCCCGCGTTTTAAACAATTTGCCGGGGGTCCGGCCCGAAACGATCGCGCAGGTCCGGGCGGCGGTCAGCGAACTTAGCTATACGCCCCAGCGCACCCGCACGCCCAAAAAACGCCCGGCCCGGAATGTAAAATTCGGTACCGGCAACATCGCCATCGTTACGATCGGCCATGACCGCAGTTGGCTGGAAATCCCCGTCCTGGCGTCTGTCGTGGGCGGGGTCATGCGCGGCGTCACGGCGGCCGAACTGAGCCTGATGTTCGGCGAGATGCAGGACCCGACCAAGCCCAGCCCGCTGCTGATCAATCGGCAGGTCGACGGCGCGATCGTGTTCTTGTCCAGCGAAGTCCCGATCGCCGAGTACGAAGCGACGTTTAAGGCCATGCAGCGCCACGTTCCCGTTGTCTGGGCGATGGGGATGGAGATGGCCGTCAGCGGCGTCGACCATGTCACGCCGGACAACGTTGGCGTCGGCCACCTGGCGTACACCTACCTTCGCAAGCTCGGGTGTGAGCACTTGGGCTTTGTGACCGCCAATCCGCATTGGCCTTTGATTCGCCTGCGCGGGCAGTCGTTTATGAACTGCGCACTCGACGGCGGCTTTCCGCCGACGATGTATCTGGTCGGCAACAACGATCAAGTCGGCGATGCATACGGTCGTCGCGTCGTCGTCGGCGAATCGCTGGACGCGCTGATCGAGAACATCGCCCGATCCAAGGCTCAGCCGGTGGGGCTGTTCGTGGCGACGGATCACACCACGTCCCATGTGTATCCGCTGCTGGCCAAGCATGGATTGCTGGTCGGGAAGGACGTTCACATCGTTTCCTGTGACAACGAGATGGCTCGCCTCGCCGGCATGCACCCGCGGCCGGCCAGCATTGATATCGGGGCCGAGGAGATCGGCTATCGCGCGGTGAATCGTCTGTTGAACCGGATCGAACGCCCGAATGGGCCGCCGCTGATTATTCAGGTCACGCCGCGATTGCAGATGCCGCCGGGCACGGACTAGTCGGCTTCGGGTGGCGTGAGCCGGATCAGCGTCGGCTGATCGCGGTCGCAACTGAGCTGGCCGTCTGTGTCGATCTGCAATTCCACCACTTGGATTGAACTGCGGCGTTGTTCGTAGCCGTCCTTCTTCGCGTCAGGGCCGTGGCGGCCGGGGTGGGTAAAGTAGAAGAGGTAGGCGCGATCGCCGTTGACCAGCACATCCGCGTGGTTGCCCATGACGCCGTCATCACGGCCCATGCCCGGCTCGGCGACAAGCAATTGCGACTGCCGCGTCCAATGAATGCCGTCTTCCGACCGTGCGACGCCAAGGCCGTGCCAGTGGTCGACCACCAGCCAGTACGCGCCGCGCCAGTGAAATGCTTTCGGCCCTTCGCCGCCGGGCATGGTGGCGTCGAGTTTGCCGACGGGCGTCCACGATTTCAGGTCCGGGCTGGTCGCGCAGTGGATCGATTTATGATCGCGCTCGTCGTTGTACCACATGCGCCAGGTGCCATCGGGCATCTGCATGAGCGAGGCATCGATCACGCGGTCGGATGACAGCTTGATCTCTTCCGCGTTGGACCAGTGCAGCAGATCGGGGCTGGTCAGGTGCACCATGCGGCGATCGGCGTTCCAGTCCGTGTGCATACCCGGGACGATGCTCAGGAACATGTGGTAGTGGCCGTCATGCAAGAGGACGTCGGGGGCCCAATGGGCGTCGTCGGGCCCGCCGTAATCGATGTTGGCGGTGCCTTCGTACGTCCAATCGCGCCCGTCGGGCGAGGAGGCGATGCCGATGCGTGTACCGTGCACCCAGGCCACGCCTTTCAGACCGTCCATGTTCGCGCGGCGATTCGTGTAAAGCATGAACCAGCACTTGCGCTGGCGATTCCAGACAATCACCGGATCGGCCGCGCCGTCATACACAGGATCGCGAAAGAGCGGCTGCGGCGCGATCATCGCCTCGGCCGATAGCAGTTTCTGAATCGTTTCCGCCGGTACGGGCAGGGCGGTGCCGTGGCGGGTGCCTTTGGGGAAGTGCACTGTGTCGGACACGTTTTCCCAAGTGCGGAAATCCTTCGTCCGCACCGCGCCGTACAGGTGCCGCGTGTAGGCGTCGTAATAGACATAGACCCATTCGCCAATCCGTAGTGCCGACGGCCCTTCCACCCACGCCTCCGTAAACGCCGGCGACAGATCGGTGTATGGCCCCATCAGCGCATCCGCGTGCGCGACATACAGGCATTTCTTCACTGCCGGCAGCTGCGATTCGTCCTTCACGAACAGCCGCCACTTGCCGTTGTCGGCCAGCAGCGTGGCGTCGATGACGTTGAACCCGCCGTCGTAAAACAGCTGCGTCGGCGTGAAGGTTTTGAAGTCCTTCGTCGTCGTGCTGTAGATGCGGTGGTTGTAGTGATCGGCAGTGGAGTTATCCGTCTCCGCAAATCGCCCGGGGATGGTGGTCGACCAGAAGATCAGGAACTGTTTCTGGTCGCTATCGAACACGATCTCGGGTGCCCAGCAGTTGCGCGCGGTCGGCTCGTATTCCATGACGGGAATCGCCTGCTGCGGCGTCCAGTGGAGCAGATCATCCGAACTCGCATAGCCGATGCTGCGATCGGTCCAGCTGTCGGTCCAGACCATGTGAAACTTGCCGTCCGGTGCGCGAACGACGCACGGATCGCGCATCAGTTTCTCTTTGCCGACGCGCGGGCGAAGGAAGCTGCGATCGCCGGCGAGGGCCGTCCACGTCAGGCCGTCGGTGCTCCAGGCCAAGTGCAGGCCGTCCTGGCCGTTGTCGCGGAAGGAGGTGAAGAGGTAGCAGGTGGGCGGCAGCGGATTGGTGGGCGGGGCGTCGGGCATGGCGAACTCTTTCGCGTTGTCTTGCGCTTTACTTAAAGCTCACCACGCCGGTCGTCATATCAATCGACCATGGCCGCGGCTCGGGAAGGCGCATCTTACCTTGGCCGATCTCCAGCGGCATCCAGAGGTAGCGCGAATCCCACTGCGTTTTCGGCTTCCACATGTCGCCGATGTAAAGGACGCTGGTGGTCTTGTTCCCGACTACCTTCAGCAGCATCGTCGATTGCGAGCCGAACGTTTTCGCTTTCGGCGGCGCGATGTCTTTGAACTCCGACCACGGGCCTTCCAGCTTCAAGGCGGTCGCGTACATATTCGGGTTCGGATCCCAGCCGGTCATGTGTGAGCCGAGCACGTAGTACAGCCCGTCGTAGTGAACGAGTGCGCCCCCTTCGAGGCGAGACTCGATGAAGCACGTGATCTTCGCGACGTCCAGGTAGTCCTCGGACAACTGCGCGATGTAAAATCCTTTCGTCGGACGGCTT
Source organism: Phycisphaerales bacterium (assembly GCA_028288875.1). Classification (GTDB taxonomy): domain Bacteria; phylum Planctomycetota; class Phycisphaerae; order Tepidisphaerales; family Tepidisphaeraceae; genus RYN-431. The sequence continues at coordinate 7,840 of JAQGHK010000475.1, forward strand.
TCGAAGATGAGATAGGCCGACCCGTCATCATCGATGAATTGGCCAATGTCGCGGCTTTCAAGATTGAGCGGGCGGAAGCTGCGGATGAACTGGTAGTCGCCGTCGACGGTGTCGCTGATATAGGTGGCAACCTCGCCGCGGGCGTAGCCTTTCTTATCGCCGCCCTCGATGTGGACGTACATCACGTACTTGCGGGTCTTGGCGTTGTAAAAGACCTTCGGCCGTTCTAAGGCCCACCATTTGCCCGGTTCCAGCGGCGTACCCTGCGCGATCACCTGCCGGCGGAACGTCCAGTTCATCAGATCGGTGGACGTGTAGCAGGCGACATACCGCTTGTCCTTTTCATTATCCTGGCTGCGGTCTTCGCCGAACCAGTAGTAGGTGTCGCCGAGCTTGATGATGCCGCCGCCGTGGGCTTGAATGTGTTTGCCGCGATCGTCCGGCCAGATCGCGCCGGGCGTGATCTGACTGAGGTGCGTAGTGGGCTGCGTGGCGGCCGGGGCGACGATGGCGGGTAAGGTCGGGGGAAGGGCGGGAACAGGCATCGGTCAACCTCGTTATGCAGCGGCAACGCGATGGATAGCTTACCGCGCGACAAGTTGATGCACCGAGTGCGCCAACTGGGTCGGGCCGACCTGCCACAGCAACGGCTCGCCCGCCAGGTAACGATCGAGTTCTTCCACCATGTACTGGCCCATGCGCTCGCATTCGCGCCCCTGCGAGCCGGCAATGTGCGGCGTTAACGTGACGTTGGCCAAATGATTCAGCGGCGAGGCGGGCGGCAACGGCTCTTTTTCCGTGACATCCAGCACGGCGTGCAGGTCGCTGCGCTGCGTGAGGACGTCGATCAGTTCCACTTCCCGCACGACCCGACCGCGCGAGGTATTGATTAGGGTCGCGCCGATTTTCATCGTCGACAGCATGTCGCCCGTGACCATGCCACGCGTTTGAGGCAGGTCGGGCGCGTGCAGGCTGACAACATCAGACGCGGCGAACAACTCCTCTAATTCGACTTTCTGAACGCCCATGTGCCGCGCGTCCTCATCGGATAGGAAGGGGTCATACGTGATCACGTCCAGTGCAAACGGCTTGAGCAGTTTCACGACCATGCGGGCGATCGTGCCCATGCCGACCAGACCAACGACGCTGCGGTAGTTGCCGGGCACCTCTGGCCGAATTTCGAAGCCGCGCGTAGGCCTTGGCCCGTTCGCCAGACGCCAGCCGTGCTTGAGTGAGAAAAGAATCGTCGCCAGCGTGTACTCCGCGACCGGAATCGCATTGGCGACGTTAGCGGTGGTAACGACGACTCCGCGTTCCCAGATCGCGGGCGTGGCCCAGCCGTTGATCGCGCCGGCGGCGTAGAAGATGGCCTTTAAATTCGGGGCGTCGTTTAGAAACGCGTCGTCGATCCTTGGAGCACCCCAGCCGGAAAAGAGGATTTCGACGTCCCGCAGCAGGTGGGTCTGGGTGCGGATGCTGCCGGCGGTTTGCGGTGGGGCGAGCAGCCGGGTGCGTCGTGCAATTCTCGCTGCCGCGTCAGCCGAATAGACGGCGTTGAACGCTTCGGGAGAAAGTACAAATAGTCCGTTCATCCTTCGCACGACATCCTCATTGCGCGTCATTGAAATACGGATCAAACGTTCCAGCGTCATAAAAAGAGCGGGGCCATCATGTCGGCCCCGCTCTTTTCAGCCCGGCGGCAAGCACGGTTGCTATTGAACGAGGTTCCAGAGGTACCGGTTGTTCAGGGCCTGAGTGGAACTGCCACAGATCTGCATCGGGCCGGCCGTGCCGTCGGACGGCAGATCGCTTCGGGCGACGCCTTCCACGTGGCCGTCCAGGAATAGGACGTTCGTGGTGCCGGTGATGTACGGCGTATCAAGGCCGGGGCCCTTATGCCAAGTGCCGTGACGGGCCCCGGAGATGCGGGCGAGCCAGTTTCCGCCGGCAGGGGCGGTCTTCGGCTGCATGGGGTTCCATTCGTAGCCGTCGAACAGCAGAATCGTCTGGGCCGAACGCTTGAAGTCGCTGATGCGGTGGATTGGGGCGACCGTGCGCGTCGAGGCCCGCTGACCGCGGATGCCTTGGGCGGGAAGATTGTTGGCCCCGGCGTAACCGGTGTTGCCGTCCACTGCGCCGTTGATACCGTAACCAATGTCCAGGAACAGCGTGCCGTTCAAGCCATTGGCGGGTGAGGCGGGCAGCGGCGAATTGGTGTTCGTCAGCATCCAGTTGGACGGCCGACGGCTGAAGCCATCGACGGCCGCACTATTGACCAGATTGACGCCCGGAAAAGCGCCCACGGCCGTCCGGAAGACCATTAGGTCGCGGATCGCCGGGCAGACCAGCACCGTGTTCGACATGGCCGAGCCGTCACCGTAGTTGCCCGTCGGGGCGGGAAGGTACCGGCCGGCGATGAGCCCGAAGGCCCAACTGTCATCCGTATTGGTTGCGCTCCAGAAGATCGTCGGGATGACCGCGCCCTTGCTGTCATTGCTATAGAAATTGATGGCCTGACCGAGGGTGCGCAGGTTCGAAAGGCACTTTACGGCGGTCGCCTGCCGCCGGGCCGAGTTCAGGCTGGGCAGAAGGATCGAAATCAGCAGCGCAATAATGCCGATGACGACGAGCAGTTCAACGAGTGTAAATCCGCGGCGGGGGTGATGGGTCCGGTTCAGCATAGTGCCTCCGAGGGTTGATCCGTAAGAAATGATTCTGCGTCGTAGGCCGCCTCCGCAGACGGCCGTTCGATGTGAGTTATCCTGCCACGCCCCATCGCTATTACAACTAGTAAATGTAAAAAACTATGTAAATAAGGCCTTGTTACATTTCCGCTGATTCCCAGTTATCATCGCCTCGGCGTAGCGAGCGTTCGCCGGCGAGGCGGACGAGAGAAGCAAAACAGCACTTCATTGAGCGAGGGCCCGAATGATTTACGATCGAGGATCTCCGTCACTGCGAGCATTAGCCGTGGTGACGACGACGCTTTTACTGGGCGGGGCGATGGCGATGGCACAAGAGGTGGATCTACTTCCGATCGGCGATGCCTGGGCGAAGAACTCCGTGAATACCACAATCTTCCGGAACGACCCGATCACCACTGTCGGCGACCAGCAATTCGCCGCCTATTACAACGCAGATGGCCATGTCGTCATGGCGAAGCGGAAGATCGGCGCGAGGGAGTGGACGCCGACGGTAACGCCGCTCACCGGCAAGGTGGCCGACGCGCACAACTGCATCTCGCTGATCGCCGATGGCGACGGCTACCTGCACCTGTCTTGGGATCACCATGGGAATCCGCTGCGTTACGCCCGTTCGGTAGCGCCGGGCTCGACCGAATTTGAAACCCCGCCCATGTCCGGCGAGACCGAGGGCAATGTCACCTATCCGCAGTTCTTCAAGCAGGCGAACGGCGATCTCATCTTCATGTTTCGCGACGGTGCCAGCGGCCGGGGTAATCTGGCGATCAATCACTACGACACGAAGGCCAAAGTCTGGTCGCAGATGCATGCGAACCTGATCAGCGGTGAGAACCGGCGCAACGCCTACTGGCAGGCGTGCGTCGATGGGAAGGGTTCGATCCACGTCTCATGGGTGTGGCGCGAAAGTGGCGACGTCGCCACAAATCACGACATCTGTTACGCCCGCTCTGATGACGGCGGCAAGACCTGGAAGAAGTCCGACGGAACGGCCTACGCGCTGCCAATCACCGCCGCCACGGCCGAGATTGCGGCGCCGGTGCCACAGAAACAGGAGCTGATTAACCAGACCTCGATGTGCACCGATACGGATGGCCATCCGATCATCGCGACTTATTTCCGGCCCGTGGGCGCGACGGTGGTGCAATACTTCATCATTCGCCATGACGGCACGAAGTGGCAGACGATTCAGGCGACGGACCGCAAGACCTCCTTCAGCCTCAGCGGCGGCGGCTCCAAGCAGATTCCGATCTCCCGCCCGCAGGTGCTGGCCCGCAACGCCGACGGAAAATCCGGAGTCTGGATCATTTTCCGCGACACCGAACGCGGCAGCCGTGTGTCGATGGCCGCGTGCGAGGACTTGGCCAGTCCGAAATGGACGACAACCGATCTGACCGATTTTTCAGTTGGATTCTGGGAGCCGTCGTACGACCACGTGCGATGGCAGCGCGATGGCGTGCTAGATCTGTACGTTCAAAATGTCGGGCAGGGCGATGGTGAGAAGCTGCAGGAGATCGCGCCGCAGCCGGCGCAGGTGCTCGAGTGGACGCCGAAGAAATAGGCGACTCGGTTGAACCCAAGCGATCAAACGACATCGGCCGGCGTCCGTAAGGACGCCGGCCGATTGTGGTTGAGGGACAGGGTGACCGAAGCGTTTAGCGATCAGCCTTCTTCGGCACCATCACCAAGCGCTGGCCTTCCTTGCTGATCAGGTCCATACGAAGGCCGTTATCCAAGTTCGCTTTGGCGAACGCGGCCTTGGCTTCGTCAGCGTTCGTCACTTTCGTGCTGCCGATCCGGGTGATCAGCTCGCCTGGCTTGAAGCCCATGAGAAAGGCCAGTGAGCCCGGGCGAACCTGCTTAACGATCGCGCCCTGCACGTCACCGGCCAGACCAGCGGCGGTCAGATCGGCAGCGGTGGGCGTCGCGACGCTTAGGCCGAGCGTGCCCATCTGCTGTTGCTGCTGCGGCTGCTGACGGTCCGGCTTGCCGGTGATGGCGGCCATCTGGCCTTCCGGCTGCGTGCCGAGGGTCACGTCGACCTGCTGGTACTTCTCGTCACGCCACACGGTGAGCTTCACCGTCGTGCCCGGAGCCATCGCAGCGATCTTCGTGCGGAACTCGGTCAGATTTTTCAGCTTCTGCCCGTTCAATTCCGTGATCACGTCGGCTAGCTGCAGCACATTCAACGCAGGGCTGCCGGCCTGAACCTGGAAGACCAGGATGCCGTTCTCGCCCTTGAAGTTCGACGCATCGGCGATGGCCTGCACCTTCTGGTTCTCGCTCTGCATCTCACTGATGCCGACGCCGAGGTAGCCGCGCACGACCTTGCCCTTGTCGATGATGCTGGTCATCACGTTGCGCGCGAGGTTCACTGGCACCGCGAAGCCGATGCCGAGGTTCGATCCGGTCGGGCTGATGATGGCGGTGTTGATGCCGACCAGACGCCCCGAAGAGTCGACCAGCGGGCCGCCGGACTTGCCCGGGTTGATCGAGGCGTC
>JAQGHK010000476.1 GCA_028288875.1 Phycisphaerales bacterium
ATTGCTGATGACGCGCGTGTCCAACCTGATCACGACGCGATCCGATACCTACACCGTGTACGTCGTCCTGCAAGGATGGAAACATGCCGGGACTGCATCACCGCAACTTGTGGTGACGCGCCGGGCGGCGGTCATCTTCGATCGCTCGTCTGCCACGCAATCGTGTCGGATCATTAAAATGTTATCGCGCGTGTCAACCGATTAGAGCAAAGGTTGTGCATGCTTTAAGGCGTCTTTGGTACAGCTTCATCGTTCATGATCATGAGCTGAAAGCTGCCATCTTTTTGCTGTTCGATCATCCATATCGATGCGTTTGCTGGATAAGGAAGCTTCTGATTGTGTAATAGACTTTTGAGAAGCGTTCCACCATTCGTGCCATGGCCTACAAGTAAGATCGATTGCTCGGTGCCACCGAAGCGATCGCGGATGATCTGAATGGTTCGTTCACGGATGGCATTGATATCAGCAGTGGCCTGCTTCTTCTCTTTCGACGGCGCGATGCGCCGATGATCATCGTCTCTCAAGGTAAAGAGCGCTGCCTCTGTCTCAGGTATTGCGACTTCTGGCCCGTTGCTGAAAAGGCCGGCGTTGGGAGCGGGAGTTGGGTCTGGCTCGTGGAAATAGGCGTATTCTTCCAGCTCTGGCCATATCTCGGCTTTGATACCGTGTTCCTGAAGATAAGACAGGATGGTCTTCCGGGTACGCCATGTCGGACTGCATGCGATAAAATCAAAGTGATAAGGAGCCAGCTTCCCGGGCACCGCCGAAACCTGCTTTTCGCCTTTTGGCGTCAGCATGTTTTCATTGCCCACGTAGGCCGGCCATTGGCCTTTCGGTTTGTCCTTCCACTGCGATAAGACGTTGTGGCCCCCTTCGGCATGACGCAGGAAATAAATCTTCAAGCCGGCTAAACATGGGCTTGCACCGGTCAGGAAAATCACAACACATAGCGGCACAATCTTGGCAAGGATTCGATTTCGCTGGAATGTGAAGAACATCATGGTCGGCAACCGTTCTTTAAGTTTTTTTTCGTCGCTGGCCATTCGTAGGTGTTCTGTTGCTTGAAGCCTTCTAGCTTCAGGTCGCCGTTGGGATAGACGTTCAGCACCGCGTACGCGTTGGCCGCCTCACCCGTGTCTTCAACCATGGCACGGAGCGTGACGTAATGCAGGCCGTTGATAAACTGATAGTCATTGCGATGGTTATGGCCCTGGAATACGGCCAGCGCCTGGCCCGACTCTTCCAGGATTGTGCGAACCTCGGCCCGGCTCTGGACCGAGTAGAGCTTGGTTTCGTCCAACCGCTGGTGAACAAAGATCAGTGTCGGTTTGCGGTTTTTCTCCAGATCGTCGCGAAGCCAATCGCGCTGCGCGAGTGGGATTTCAGTTTCGGTCCATTTGGCGTTGCGATTGCCGTAGTCCACGCCATCGAGGCGGTAGCAGGCATCAAGAATGACGATGTGAAACTCGCCGCGATCGAAAGAATAATACGTGGCCTTGCTGGCGGTGTTCTGGCGGAACAGTTCCTTGGTCAGGTTCCACACGCAATGGTTGCCCAGTACATAATGCCGATCCCCTTTAAACTCTGCGTACACTTGTTCGATCGTTTTCAGGTATTCAAGTTCCTGCGCAACGCCGTTGCCCGCATCGACCATGTCGCCGAGCATGACCGCCAACTCACACTTGCGTTCATTAAACACCTTGACCGCGTCCACAGCTTTTTTGAGCGTATCCCGGTAATACCGCGAACCCGTGTGTTCACGGTCGGCGTAGTGCAGGTCCGTCAGAAGGCCGATCTGAATGGCGGCTGGCCGCGTCGCCTGCGCCCATGTCGATCGAACGCCGCCGGTGGCGAGCAAAACCAACGCACCTTGTTGCAGGAATGCTCTTCGCGTGGAACGATTTGAGGTGTCGAACATGTCGATCTCCGCTTAAGCTTATTTCTTGGGTTCGATCATCCACTCGGCGTGTTTTTGCGGCACGTCAGCCGATACTCACCCGGACCGAATTCACGCGCATTGCCATTGGGATATTGAAGCGTGGCAATCGCGTTGCACGGCACAAGAATGTCAATCGCAACGTTCGCGCCGTGGGGTTGCCACTTGACGCCAATGCGGCCGACTGGTGACTCGTATGTGACGTCGAGATGCGTCAGCCCACAGTCGATCGCCGGCCGGAGGAAGAACCGTTGCCAGCCAGGCGCACGGACATCGGGCCGAAGCCCCGCGACGCACTCGTACAGGAAGCCCGCTGCCGCTGCGCCGAACTGGTGATGAAAACTGCCCGAGCCTGAGTGCGGGTCAATAAGCCGAGCGTGAATTGCCTCTCCAACGGTCGCCGGCGTGCCGGAGAGCGCTAGCGACCGCAAAATGCCGGACTCGGGATGACGAAACAACGCGTTCAACGCCAGATCGGCTCGGCCGGCGTCGGCGAGCGCGCGAAGGGTAGGCATTAACCCGATAAATCCGCACGACAGTTGCCCCCCGCGTTCTTCCACATCGACCAGCAGGCGGAAAATCGCTTCACGGACTTGGTTTGTGGTAAGCGCACCAAGCCACGTACCTAGGCTCTGCATTGTTTGCGAAAGGGGATCAAACGCACCTTCAACGAGATAAACGCGATTTACCGCGTCGGCCACTTCACGTGATAGCTTGCGGTAGCGCGCGGCACGCTCGTCATCCCAACTGGCCAGCGCATTGGCGGCAAGCTGCGCGATCCGTGCCAAGCCAAACGTGGACGTAAACGCCACCGGCGTCAGACCGGCACACATGTCGCGGAATTCAAGATCACACCAGTCACCCAAGCTCCACGTGACACAACCGCGCGTGTCCCGTGTTCCGGCAACGTAATCGACATATCGACACGCATGCTCGATCGACTCGCGCTCGGTGCGACCATCTCCATACCGTTCGCGCAGCGCCGCAGCCACTTCCGCCAGCGAACCGCCCCACCATGGATCGTCACAAAACTCATGCCCGCCATGATCATCGAGCCGGCCCCAGCCGGCGTTCGGATGAATCGGCGGAACGTGCCCAGATGGCGCCTGCGCGTCGGCCAATTCATGCACCACGCGGCGGAGGACCGCAGCGCTATCAAAAAGATAGGAGTATGCCAGCAGCGTGAACGTAAAGTCGCCACACCACGCGATCTTCTCACGCACCATCTCAGCACACGGGAGGCCAAACGTGCAGTCTTCGAGTGTCCGCCTAGCCGCATTGTGATAGCGGACGATTACCGGATCAGAACAATCAAAATCGCTTGCGCGTTTTAGGCGTGTATGGAAGCGTATGGCTTCGATACCAGCAGCGGGTAGAGGCTCGCTGAGACCCTCAATCTGCACGTAGCGGAAGGCGTGGACGGCAAAGGTGGTGGTGAATATTTCTTCACCCGTGCCAGCCAAGATGAAGCGGTCGGTCTGATACCGACCGTAGGTGTGCGTTGCCCCGGCGGTAAGGTCCATTGAGCCATCAGGCGCGAGCGATTCGCCGTATCGGACATCGATCACGCTGCCACGTACGCCACACGTTTTCAGACGAATCGCCCCGACCAACGGCCCGCCAAAGTCGATGACTGTTCGTCCGTCAGGCAGATTCGTTATTCTCGTCGGCCTGCGCGATTCACTCACGGCGACCGGCGGCACGATTTGTGGCCGAAGCTTTCCGCGTGGGGCGGCACAGATTTCTACGGCTCGCCACTCAACTGTCTGATCGAGGCCAGACCGCGCGTCGATCGTCTCACCGCCGCGGAGACAATTGAAGCGGATCGGACCATTGATCGTAGCCAGCCACGAGCCGTCACTGACTACTGGTAAAATGATTCCGTCGTCGTATTCGATGCGCAGGCACAGTAGCGCTCGCGGAGAGCCTCGCCACGGCGCTTGTTCATAGCCGAACAGATCAGGCGTGATTAGATTGAACAGGCCATTGCCGAGAGTGACGTCGATCTGGTTCGTGCCGGGCACCAGCGTGCTCGATGCGTCGTATGTGCGAAACAGAACGTTCTTGTCGTAGGCAGAACAGGCGGGGTCGTGCGGGGCCGACAAGATTGTGCTGTTCACGGCGACGACAAAGCAGCCAAGGCCGGTCATCGTCAGCGTCGCCCGTACGACCGGCCGGTCAAGCGTAAACATCCGTTTCAAGTAAGTAGCCGGCGCTTCTGCGGAAAGATCGACGGCAACCACAGGGTCGCGTTTGCTGTTGCGCCGCCAAGCTTGCCTCGGCCGCGGCGCGTCCCAGGAATCGGCGCCGATCCAACAGGCATCATGCCAATCTTTATCACCCGGAGCGATCGAAAATATCGGACCGACCGCGGGGATCGAACGGATGCCGTGTTCGTCATACGCGACAACCGACCAGTAACCAATGGCATGTGCGCTCGGTGGCTGGCCTTTGGATGCAATAAAAAGTGTGCTTGACGACTCCACGCGGCCACTATCCCAATAGTCTGCCGAATCGCTAAGACACCCTTCCTGGGTCGATGCAACTCGGATTCGATAGGCCGACTGGCGCGTTGATTCGCCATTGCCGTTTAGCTTCCAGCAGAATTGCAATGAATCCCGTTCAATCCCGAGCGATTCGTCGAGAAGTGAGAGAGTAAGATCGAAAGGGCAAAGCATTGTGACAAAGCAAGTATGTCGTCGGTTAAACCGCAGTAACGATGCGTGCGGCAGCGGCGGCCCCCGCAATAGCCGCAACTTGCAAGTTGTTGTCTGCGGGGCATGTCAGCGGGTTCGGCAGCGGCGCGACGTAGGCTAGATCGCCGCCGTGCCGTTTCCAGCTTTGATAAAGCTTTAAAGTCGCAAGAAGAATCCCGACATGGACACCAATGTTCCAAATCGGCAGAAAGCGGTAAGCGAACGATTTGCCGAAGTATTTCCCAAGAACGTCTAGATAAGCCCCCACGACCAACGCACCGAGTATCATTGCAGCCGAGCGCCACAACGCATTGGCCGAGCAGAATTGGCCGTAGTTTTCACGCGGGAAGATCCGCATGAACAAGGGTGGATCCAGCACGCTGACCATCGCCTTGGCCGGTGCTATCAAACTGATTGTGATGGCTAGCCAGAGATAATACGACACGCGCGGCGATGGTTCCCAGAACAGCCACAGCAATGTCGCAGGAAACGCGAGCGTCAGCTGCAGTAGAACGCCCGCAATGACGACCCGGATCGGATGAAAACGATCCGCAAGCCATCCCGAAATCAAAACGCCGACGATCATCGCCAAGCCTTCAACGCCGCGTATAGTTCCGATCATCTGCAAGTCAAGACCGGTGGATTGGTAGAAGAACAACATGAAATCGGTGCCGGCAGTGCCAGCGCCGGCACCGATTGCAACGAGAAACACATAGCGATAATGCGCCAGCCCGTGGCATTCATGGGCATACGTTTTCACTGCCGCGACCACGCCAGTTTTTCCCGAATTTCGCGGCGGCGGATATTCTCCTTCACGTACAAAAAAGCACATCAAGCTGAAACCAATCGCGTAAAGAACCGCCGCTCCGAGGAGGATTGCGGTCGCATGCGTGCCGGCAAACCGAAAGATGCAGAAGTTATAGAGCGAGACCGATGCGACACTGACGACACGGAACCAAGACATGAAACGAGCCAACAGTTTTTCCGGTACCACGTCATTGAACAGATACCAGAACACCGAGTTAATGAAGGTGTTAAAGAACGCGAACAGCATCATTAATACGGCCGTGACGCCGAGCGCTAGTGCAACCGGCGAGACAGCCGCTCCGTGACCGTCTAGCTGCCGGCCAACCCAAGAAGCCATTCGATCGCCGAATGCCAGACCGGCCAGGCAAAGCACCAGTGGCGGCAAGGAAAATAAAATGAATGGAATGCGCCGGCCCCACGGGCCACGATGGCGGTCGCTTTTCAGACTGATAATCGGATTGAAGACCAGCGAGATGCCCTGCGGCACAGTGCCGAGAATCAGCGCCATCGTCATGTTCGATGCGCCAAGATTCTGCAGTTTCAGTGGAAGGATGCTTGGAACAACACTTTCCATCAAGACGTAGCAAACATCACCCCAAAGCAACCAGAAACATAGCACGGCCAACGCACGGCTGGTGTAGCGCAGCGTTCCGACATGGTACATCCGCGGCGGTTCAGACTTCACGCATCACTTCCCTGCTGGCGATGACGGCGAAGAGTGCTCGCCATGCCGCACGCCGCCACGGTCAACAGCGAGGACGGTTCGGGAACAGAGGTCGATTTCAGTTCGATGTACACCGCGTCCAGTTCAAACACATAGCGACCGTCTGCCGTACGAGGCTGATTGATTAGCAAAGTCAGGGTCGAGATGCCCGCAGTGGAGATGGTGAAATCGCCGAGCGCCGTCCAGGCAATCTCGTCGTTGGCGCCATACGACGTCCCGGTCACGACGGCATTGGTCTGCAAAACGAACGATAACGACGAGAGCGAATCGCTATCGCTGCCGAAGCCAAAGCGGTACGGCGACGCTTTCACGCCATCCGGCGTGCTCGCGGCGATAAACACCGAATAAATGCCTGGCTGTTTCAGGTTAAATGCGTAATCGATCGATCGATCGCCGGCCGTATTGGAATCGATCGCCAGTACGTTGCCGCCGTAAAGTTCTTCGTTTGTTGAAGTGCCCGTAGCCCCGGTCAAATGTGTTGGCAATTCGCCTTCCTGCCAATACGTGGCACTATCGGTAACGACGTATTGCGGATCGAGGCCGGTGGTGACGCTCGCAGCGCTCGACGTCGACGACTGCTGCACGTTACCGGCGACATCCAGCACGCGCGACGCGGAGCTGCCAGTCGGCAGCGTGAGCGTTTTGGCCGTCGAACTCCATGCGACAGCGACCTTCTTTCCACCGGCACCCAGATACTCGTAACACTTGCCGTTGGTCAGGGGTGTTTCGCGCAAGAATTTCGCGCCGTCCAGCAGCCGCCCTTCCGTCGCCATGCCGTCGTACTGAAGACGCTTCGCTTCGGTGGTGGTGAGCATTCCAAAGTGGCCAGAGCCGTCGCCGACGCTGTAATCCTTCAAAACGAATGTATCGACGCGACCGATCGGATAGATATCGGCGATGTCCTTCGCGTGAAGCCGTAGTGGCAATTGCACGTTCCATCGCCGCTGTGCCGCCTCGCTCGCATCGGCAGGCGCGAATTGTCCGTCGAGCGCGTAGCCCGCCTCTGTGATGAGCAGCTCTTTTCGAGACGCCCCGGCGGCGGCGACCATCTGCGAGACGTTCGTCGTTACCACGCGTAGCGTGTCGGCCGACGGCGCACTGTTCGAAATATGCGGGTAGGTATGGAGCGAGTAATAGTCGACCAGATCACCGCAACCGGCGGCGAGCACGTTCTGCAGATAGCCATAAGGCTTGCCGTTGGCGGTCGCTCCCGCGAATGAGGTAAGGATCAGCCGGGCGGCCGGATCTTCCTGCCGAATGACGCCGGAGACGTCGGTCAACCACTGTTTGTACTGGGCAACGGTGATTCCTTTGTCACGAAACGCCAGATCCATTTCGTTGCCAAGCTCGTAGTAACGGATCTTTCCTGCATACTGGTGAACCTTGCTGCGAAGCGAGTCGAGCGTTGCGGTGCGGCTCGCATCGCTCCCCCACCAGGCCGAGCCGAAGCTGAACGTGAAGTTGACGTTGTGCTGCGTGGCAAAGCTCGCCGCGTTCGCCCAGCAGGTGCTCCACCAGGCTTGGTTGGCCGTGTCCGTCAGTTGGGGGATGCCCGTCCGAACATTGCCGGCGTGCATGTCGTCGAGCCAGCCGGACAGCTTGGCCGGATTCGATTGCAGAAAACCAAAGAGCTGATCGCGCTCGAGATTGACGCCTGACGACGTCGGCCCGGGCTGCGCCGCGGGCGCGACCGACACCATGATCAAAACAGCAACCGCCGCCCTCGACCACTTTATACGACCAGGCATCATCGTTGTTTCTCGGCGCGAACGCGCTCAGGTGGCGGCGTCATCGGTAACAAAATCGGGAACTCGCAGGAAATGATCAAGGCTGGTAGGGAGCCTGCCTTCGACTTTTTAACGTCGACACCGCCGAAGCGAGGCACCAGACTGGGGGGGACAAACAGGCCTCCCCAGTCTGCAGCTTGTCTCCTTAAGCGTCCCTATCACGGGTTTTGCATGTTGTCCCAGTAGACCCAGTTCTTCCAACGATCGTTAAAGTCCGTTGCCGCCCCGACTGTGTTGCCAACGACGTAGACGGTCGGGTCAGTCGGGAAGAGGACGACGCTTCCGTCGCTGAACCCGACATGCCAACCGAAGCCGTTCCTGGTCGCCTTCCCGGCAGCGTTCCCCGCTAGAAATTGCTTTCCGTCATGGAAGGAATACATGTAGGAGGACACGAACCGGTCTGCGACAATCGACATGCGCTTGCCCAGCTTGGGCGGACGGAATTGGTATGTCGGCGGATTGGTTAACTCAGAGCCCCATCTGGCTTGGTTCGCTTTATAGGGTTGCGGACCTGTGGTTGTCGTATTGTAAGGAAGTCCGTCGAGTGTGGGTGGCTCGCGCAGCACAAACGTTACGGGAATTACCAGCGGGAAATTGTTAGGAGCGGATGCCCACGCCGCGTCGGAAGGCACAGGCTTGCCTGCCCATAATGCATCCCAAATCTTGCTATATGTGGCATAGCTGCGTTCCGTGTCGTCCGGGCTATAAGTCACTGTCCCTCTGAGAAAGCGCTCATAGGCTAAGGTGGCCGGTCCGAACATTCGGGCACCAGATTGGCTGAAGTCGACATTGCCCTGCGCCGCGCCCGTAATATTGGGCACCAGGTAACCCTTGTACTGCTGCGCGTACATGATGCATCCAGAGGCATATTGCCGGAGGTTGCTGGCACAGACAGTTCGCCGCGCCGCCGCCCGTACCT
>JAQGHK010000184.1 GCA_028288875.1 Phycisphaerales bacterium
GTGTCGAACTAGCTTCGCAGGGCCGCCATCATCGGGGCGAAGTTCGCATGATCCCGCGGCGGCATGTAACTGCTGGAGGCCACGCGGGCGGCCAAGGCGTCGAACGTCTGGTGCTGGTCGTTCGGCAGTTCGACGAAAATGTAGTCCTCGGTCTGGAACCACTTAGCCACCTCGGCCTCCAGGGGCCATTTCTTCTGGACGCGCAGGTAGTCAATCGAAAACTGATTGATGATCGCCTCCAGCCCGGCGGCGAACGGCGTGGCGACGCCGTCCCGGTCGTTCCACATCAGCAGCACACGGCCACGCGGCGAAAGCAGGCGACTGCACTCGGTAGCAAAGGCGTTGCGATCGAACCAGTGAAACGCTTGCGCCGCGACGACCAGATCGGCCGACCCGCTTTGCAAAGTCGTTGCCTCTGCCGGCGCGGCGACGGAGCAGTAGCTGGCGTTCCCGGAAAGCTGCTCATCGGCGGCGTTCCGCATCGCGTCGTTCGGTTCGACGGCGATGACCGCGTTACCCGCCTTCAGAAACAACTCGGCCGAGATGCCGGTGCCCGCGCCGACGTCAACGACGGCCCAATCCCGATCAAATCCGATGCGTGCCTTTAACACCTCGATCACGGCCAAAGGATACGTCGGCCGCCCTGCGACATAGTCGGTCGCCCGGTTGCTGAATCGCTTCGGGCCATCACCGGCTAGCGGGCTCGAATCGTCCAATGAATGATCAGGCTGCGACATCGGAAACAGAATAAACGAAAACGCCTGATTCCCACCGCAGCCAAAAGGCTTAGCGGGAATCAGGCGCGGTTTCGTTAATTATTTGTCTCGTTAGTTGCCGTCGGTAAATTCGACGACTTCCATGGTCGACTTCGAAGCCATCGAGCCACTGGTGTTCACTTCCACCTTGACCATCCCGCCTGGGATTTCAGTGCTGTTCCAGCTCTTGGTGGTGCTCTTGATGCCGTTCTGCTCGAAGGCGGCCTCGGTCGTGGTGCACTTCACCTCTTTGCCGGCGACGGTGATGGTGTCTTCGCCCTTCTTGGCGTCCTTTTGTGCGGCCTTCATCTTCTCCATCATGGCCGGATCGATTTTGTGCTCGCCTTCCTTGGGCATCTTTACTTCGGAGGGCACTTCGCGCTTTTGCGCGGGCTGGGCCATTTTCTGGCCCATCATTTCCATGGTGACGGTGGTCTCGACGACGGCCTTCTCAGGCGTCATTTCGACCAGCTTGGTGACGATCGTCTGGGCGCTTTTCTGTCCCATGGCTTCGGTGTTCCCCTTCACCGTGACGGCCGCACCGGGCTTGCACTTGGACCAGCTGACGTATTCCGGATTCGGCTCGGCCATCGCCGAAGCGGCCAGACACGACGATAACACGGCCGCGATACACGCGGATTTGATCATTGCGGGACGAAACATGTGACTCTCCAGTTCCTGCGCCTCGGATCCGGCGGCACGCACGGTGAGTGCCACCTGACCCATTGTCATTCAATGCGACGGCGACGTCGAACGGAGCTAATCAAAAGTCCCACCGCACTTTATGGCCATTGCGCTCACTTCAGGCCCTCCGGCAATTCACCGGAGACGATCAGGATCATGACCGTCGACTTCGTGAACTGCGTGGCGATGTCTTCGGTCGTCATGGCCGTCGTGCCCTTTTTGCCCTTTTCCAGCTTCTCGATGACGGGCTTGAGCTTGTCCTTCTGGTGTTCGAAGAACTTGCGCAGCCGCCCGGTGCTGATGCCCAGGCCGTAGCTGCTGATGCTTTCATCGACGGCGAGCGTTTTCATGGCGACCAGCGCCAGCAAATTGCCGTACTTATCCAGCATCGGCCCGCCGCTGTTGCCGGGGTTTACCTGGGCGTCGACGATCACGTCGCATTCCTGCTTGCCGTCTTCCACGCTGGTGACGACGCCGCGCGTGATCTTCACGTGCCCGCCCATCGCGTAGCCGAGCGGGAAGCCCATGACCGTCACGTCCGTGCCGACCGGCGGCTCGTCGTATTCGGCCAGCTTGATGGCGGCGTACGGCTTGTCCTTCACCGGCTCGATTTTCAGGATCGCGATATCCTGGTCGTCGTCGACGATCACCTTCTCGGCGACGACGTTCTTTTCCTCGCCCTTCTCGTCGGTGATCTTGACGATCATCTTGTCGCCGGCGGCCGCGACGTGGCGGTTGGTCATGATGTAGCCGTCGGCGCTGATCAGGAACCCCGTGCCGCTGCCGACGATGCCCTTGCGTTCAGATTTGCCAGCACCCTCGCTGTGGCGGTGGTCGGACCCGTAATCCGGGCGGACGTAGGTCCAGCCCGCCTTATCGCTCGCGCCGCGCCGGCTGAACAGCACCGACGCGTCGGCCATGATCGCGACGACTTTCGGGTTGTTCTTCCGCATGCCGGGCGGGGCATTGTCCAAGGCGTTGTACAGGTTCTGGACGATCTCTTTGCTGTCGTCGATCTGAGCGGCCTTATACGCACTCACCACGGCGTCTTCGTACCGACGCCGCCAGTTGTAGGCGATCGCCAGATTGCTCAGCGCCTCGGCCGAGTTTGGTTTGATCTTAACGGCGGTTTCCAGGGACGAGATCGAATCGTCGATCAGCTTGTTGCTGCCTTCGACGCGGGTGATTTTGACCAGGCTGTAATAGCCCTTCTCGAAATTCGCGGGGAAGGAATTCGGATAGATCTTCAGGATATCTTCCAGCTTCTTCACGCCGTTGAGCGTCTGGTCGCCCCGAAGCATTTTGACGGCCTCTTCGGTCAGCTTGTCGACCTTTTTGTGAAGCGCCTTGAGTTCATCGCCGACGACCCATTTGCCTTTGACCTTCTCGGCCCCGTCCTTGGCCATGGCCTTCCACGTGTCCAGTTCGGCTTGGCCGGCTTTCTGGTCGGCGGGCTGCTTGTGGGTGTCGACGAACTTCTGCCAGAGGGTGACGCCAATGAGCGGCGTATCGACGCGATCGGCCTGCCGCTGCACGCGGGCGAAATCGTCGGTGCTGGTTAGCGGTGCGCCGGCTGTTGCGCCGCCCGATGCACCGGGTGTCAGCGGCTTGGGGGTCCCCGGGGTCGTGCTACCAGACGCGGACGTGTTGGTGCCGAAGACAGGATCGTCGATGGATTTCACGTCCGCATTGGCGACAAGCTTCATCGTGCCGTCCGCCAGCTTCACGCTGTAGCTGCTGCCCAGTTTTTTGATGACTCCGTCGTAAACGGTGCCGTCTTTCAGGGTGATCGTCCCGCCCAGCAGGAAACCCGGGACGAGCAGACTGACGACGACCGATCGCAGCAAATGAATTCGCATGTAACGCCTAACGCTTTTGGCCGGTCGCCGGCGGCGACCAGCGGACTTCAGCCCCCGCCGACGAACGTGACGATTTCCACCTCGTCCGCGTCCTTCAGTTCCGTGTCGTATTTCTCCGCCCGCACCAGCCGCCGATTCAGCTCGACGGCCACCTTCTGCACCGACAGGCCCCGCCCTTCGACCAGTTGCCGCACCGTGGTGGGCGTCGAAAGCTCGTGGGCGTCACCGTTTACCTTGATCTGCACGGGTCCCAGCATAACCGAGCGTGTGGGTTCCGATAAAGCAAAACGCCAGCAGCGCCTCCGCCAGCATGACACAAAAGTCGATCAATAACGTCCGCAAGGCACCTAGTTTAACAACTCGTGATGCCCTTCATTGATTCGCCCGTGGTGTGCCGATAGCGACCACTGGTGAACGACGCCCCGCTTGAGCTTTCTTCGTCCCCGCTTCCCACGGCCGGATTGGCCCAGACGCTGACGCAGCAATTGCGCCACGCCCAGGAAGAGCTGTCGATGCTGCGGGAACAAATCATGCAGAGCCAGCGGCTGGCCACCATCGGGACGATCGCCGCCGTCATCGCCCACGAGTTCAACAATATCCTGACGCCGGTCATCAGCTACTCGCAGTTCGCCCTCACCAGTGCCAACAGTGACAAGCCCGATGCCGAACTGATCAAAAAGGCGCTCACCAAGAGCTTCCAGGGCGCCACCAAGGCCGGCCGCATCTGCACCAGCATGTTGGGCCTGGCGCGCGGCGAATCCGAACACGGCGACGTCGGCATCCAGAACCTTGTCGATGAAACCCTGCTGGTGCTGGCCCGCGACCCGCAAAAGGATGGCATCGCCCTTCGCGTGCAGGTTCAGCCCGAACTGACTGTTCGCGGCGACGCGGTTCAGCTCGAACAGGTGCTGCTGAACCTGTTGATCAACGCCCGCCAGGCCATGGGCGGGAAGGCCGGGTCGATCACGATCAAGGCCGTTGACGTGCCGGAGCAGAACCAGATCCGCCTAAGCGTCATCGACACTGGCCCCGGCATCGCCCTTAAGCACCTGGACAAGATCTTCGACCCCTTCTTCACCACCAAGGGCACGGTCAAACGCGGCGAAAGTCGCGGCACGGGCCTAGGTCTGGCGATCTGCCGCGAAATCATCGAAGCCCACCAAGGCCGAATCGATGTGAAAAGCGAACTGGGCAAAGGCACCACGTTCGAGCTGCTGCTTCCCAAGATTTAAAAAATGCAGACGACCTGCGGGTAGCCAGTGCGTTTACCGCAGCTTGGCCGTCACGCCTTCCTGTTCCCATTGCTGGATCAGGCGGCGGAGGTCTTTCACCGTGGCGTTGAGTTCGGTCGTCGTATCAACCAAACCGGCGTACAGCTTCGGATCGTTCACCAGCTTGCCGGCCGTGCCTTCGCCGGCGTTCACCTTGGTGGTGATCTGCTGAACCTGGTCCAGCGTCGCGGCCGCTTGGTCGAGGCGAAGCTGAACAGACTTGCTCAACTCGTCGATCTTCACCTGGGCCGACTTGGTCGTATCGTTGACCGTCACGACTGCTTTATCGAGGTTGGCGGTGATGGATTTCGCGCTATCGCTGGCGGCCCGCACATTGGCCAGGCTGGTCTTGAGATCTTCCTGCAGTTTCGGGTCGCCGATGATCTTGTTGAACCCTTCCAGCGTCTGCTGGGCCGAGTCGATCATCTTGCCGGCCTGCGTGACGCGGGCGTTCAGGTTGCCGATGAAGTTCTCGTCGCGCAGCTGCTTGGCCGTCGCGGCCAGTTCGCCGCCGAGCGTTTTGAACTCCTGCGGTAGCAGGTCGAGGCCGACGAAATGGGCTTTGATCGTGTCGCCGGCCTTCAGGTTGCCGGTCGCGCCTTCGACAGGTTCGAGGATCAGGTTTGATCCGGTGCCCAGCGCGCTGGTCTGGCGGATACTGGCATCGGTGATCGTCGGCAGCGCCGGCTGTGCGTCGACTTCGCCCTCGGCCCAGATGTCTTTCTGATTCGGGTCGCGCCAGACGCGGATGATCCGGCCGACGTTCACGCCGCGGAACGTGACGGCCGAGCCGTCGCTTACGCCATCCGCGCGTTCCATGACGAATTTGACGGGCAGCATTTCGCCGGCGAATGGCTTGGCGATGTTCGCGCCAAAGCGCAGGATCATCCAGCCGAGCATCACCAAGGATGCCAGCACCGTAATTCCGACAGCGACGTTGCGGCGGTACGTGGACAAGGGGTGGCCAGCTTATCGAGGCGGGCGCGCCGACGCCAGAACGCCTAAGGTCCGAGTAACGGGTAACTGGGCAAATCGACTGGCACCGGTGCCAGGCGTATTATCCGGCCATGACCGTTGACGTCCGTGTGGTTCCTGTCGACGTTCTTTGGGACTTGCGACACCGCATTCTCCGAAAGAATCTGCCGCCGGAGGCAGCGCGGTTTGCCGGCGACGACAGAGACGACAGCGTTCACGTCGGCGCCTTTTTCGGCCAGCGCTTAGTCGGCGGAGCGACGCTGCACTTGGAAGCATTGGAAGGCGACCCTGCCTGGCGGCTGCGCGGCATGGCGGTCGATGCTGACACTCAAGGGCTTTCCATCGGCAGGAAACTGCTGCTCGTGATCGACCAACACGTGCTGGCCACGCCGCCCCACCGACTTTGGTGTAACGCCCGCCTGCCGGCGGTCGGGTTTTATGAGCGCTGCGGTTGGGAGGCGGTCTCGGGCGTCTACGATATCCCCACAGCCGGCCCCCACCGTACGATGATCCGGCGTTTTGAGAATTCTCAAGCCTCGTCTAATCTCGCGCCGCGTTAAAGGAAATCGAACATGCCCATCCGCGTTACCATCTGGCACGAACACCGTCACGAGAAGAAACACGAAGCCGTCGCCAAGCTTTATCCCGAAGGCATGCATGGCCAGTTGGCCAAGCACCTGCGCAAGCAGGATGGTTTTGAGGTGACGCTGGCCACGTTGGACGACCCGGATCACGGCTTAGGCGACGGCGTGATCGATGGCACGGACGTGATGATCTGGTGGGGCCACGGCTATCACGGAGAAGTCAGCGACGAGATCGTCGATAAGGTCCACAAGCGCTGCCTTCAGGGCATGGGCCTGATCGTGCTGCATTCGGCCCACTATTCGAAGATTTTCAAGAAGCTGATGGGCACGACCTGCGACCTGAAATGGCGTGTGGCTGAGGACCGGGAAATCCTCTGGGTCACCAAGCCCGGCCACCCGATCCTGGCGGGGATTGATGATCATTTCGTCCTGGAGAAGGAAGAAATGTACGGCGAATACTTCGACGTGCCCGAACCGGACGAAACCCTGCTGATCAGCACCTTCAGCGGCGGTGAATGCTTCCGCAGCGGCCTGACCTGGCAGCGCGGGGCGGGGAAGATTTTCTACTTCCGCCCGGGGCACGAAACCTACGCCAGCTACTACGATGCGAACGTGCTGCGCGTGATCACGAACGCGGTGCGCTGGGCCTGCCCAGTGGAGGGCGGTCAGGTGCCGACGGGCAGTGTAAACAGGCCAACTCCCGGTTGGGCATAAGGTTCGGATTACCGTTCAGCTAAGATTCATGCATGAATATTGCTTGAAAAATTATTCATGCGCCGCCATAACCGCTGTTTCTACAACGTGAGGCGGATTCGGATGCTTGTTCTGCTCGTCGATTTTGAACCCAAAGAAGCCGCTCATCTGACGGACCAGTTGGAGGCGCAGAACCTCACGGTTGAACACGTGCTGACGACGGATTCGGCGCTGGCTGCGATCACCAAGCAGTCGTACCGCGTCATCGTCGTCGGCGATACCGTCATGGGCGGGCCGAACGCCTTCACGCAGGCCCTGCGGGCGGCAGGCCATGGCAATCCCGTGGTGGTGCTGACCCACGACGCCGATCCTGCGACCAAAGTTTCTATCCTGGACTGCGGCGCGGACGACGTGCTGGTTCATCCGTTCCCGCCGGAGATGCTGGCGGCGCAGATCCGCTCGCTGCTTCGCCGGTGCCGGCCGAGCGAGGGCGCTATTCTGAAGTTTGAAGACCTCTCGCTGGATCTGCGGTCGCTGCAGGTGACCCGGCAAGGCCAGATCATCCCCAGCACCAGCCGTGAACTGGCGGTGCTGGAATATCTGATGCGCAACTGCCAGCGTGTCATCAGCCGCACCGAGCTGTCCGAAGCGATCTGGAACGACTCCGCCCTGCCCGGCTCAAATGTGATCGAGGTCTTCATTGCCCGGCTGCGTCGGAAAGTCGATCGCCCGTTCGACGTCCCGCTGATCCATACGATCGTCGGTCGCGGCTACATGATGAGTGTGACCAAACCGGGAACGCCGGAAACCACGCCGGCGATGCCGGAACAGGAAGCCTGAGGCGGCTTCTTAGTTGAAATTCGGACGACGCGGCCTGGTTTTCCAGGCCGTGTTTTCTTTCGGGGAGGGCGCAACTACAGCTTGGCAGAGCGAACCATGCCGAGCCCGCAAGGAGGTCGAGCAACTACCGGCGCGGGGACATTTGCTGACGCATCGCAGCAAGGCGCTGGCGGGCGGCAACGACATTCGGATCCTGCTGCAACTGCGATTGCCGGCGGGCCTGAATGTCTTTGAGCTGGTTCATCGCGTCGGTGATGGCGGCCTTGGAGACGGCAAGATCCGCGTCCACGCCAAGCACTTCCCACTCGGCTGCGTTCAGGTCATTGCGCGCCTTCATCAGGTCGTGTGCTTTGTCGAGCCGGGCTGCCGGATCACTGGCCGCGTTCATATCCATCCCGATCCGCTTCACGTCGGCCCGCATCTTGGCAATTTGCGGGTACTTCCCGAGATCCGCCCGGCCGGCCGCAAGGGCCGTCGCGTAATCGGCGCGGGCTTTGTCGAGCGCCGCCTGTGCGGTTTTCGTCTCGTCGGCCAGCGGATCGGTTTTCGCGGCCATCGCATAGGCGCGAGTCAGGTCGGACTGGGCGGCGGACATCTGCTTGCGCATCGCGCCGTACTGTGAGGTACCGCTCGCATGCGAGTTGCCATACGGGTGCGGCTTGATCGAGAAGCTGAACCACACGGCATGGGCCGCCGTCGGAGTGAGGGCGGCGGTGGCCAAGGTTGCGATGATCAATGATCGAATGGATTTCATTATCGCCTCGCGGTTGTCATCGACCATCTTATCCGGCGGGTGAAACAAAAAACGAGGGGATGTCCTATAAAATCATCTTCATTCCGAATGACCCGCGTCTGGGACCACGCAAACGACGTTTGTGCCTCGCCCGACCGTGCTGGTAAGCGATACCCGCCCGCCAAGGGCTGCAATGGCATGCTTAACAATCGCCAACCCTAACCCGGTTCCCCGGCCACCCGAGCCGCTGCGAGCAGGGTCCACTTGGTAAAATCGCTCAAAAACGCGTTCCTCGTGCTGCGGCGGGATGCCAATGCCCGTATCGCTGACTTTCAACACCACTTCGTCCCCATCCCGGGCGATCGTCGCCATCACCCTGCCGCCGGCCGGGGTATATTTGATCGCATTTTCCACTAGGTTCTTCAGGACCAAATCCAGAAGCTTCCGGTCTGACACAAACGTGGCGTCGCCGTTGGTCTCAATGGAAACATTTTTTTCGCCCGCGAGCGAGCCCATAGTGTTGGTCACGGTCGCCAGCAGCCCCGCCGCCGTCAGATTCGAATAATCCGGCTCGGCCTCGGGATCTTCGACACGCGATAGATCCAGCAGGTCCTGCAGCATGTCTTCCAGGCGGCGAAGGTGGCCGCCGATGATCGTCAGGCAGCGCTGGGTCTGTTCCGGGTCGTCGGGCAGCACATCGCTGAGCGTTTCAAACGCGATTTTGATCGCCGCGATGGGCGTGCGCAGTTCGTGGCTGGCGTTGGCGACGAAATCCGCTTTCATGCGCACGGCCTCGGTCATGTCCGTGACGTCGCGCAGCGCGATCAGCACGCCGCCGGCCTTGGTGCGGGCGGTGACGGCCTGAAAGGTGAGCTTCGCCCCCCCACGGGTCACGCGGATGTCGCGCGTCTGCGGGCCGTCGTCGTGGGTGAGCGAATGTTCGTACGCTTCCACGAGGCTCGCTTCGCCGAGTGTGGCGATCAGCAGTTGCCCGGTCGCCTGCTTGGCGGTGATGCCGAGGAACTTCGCCGCTGGCTCGTTGATGCGAACCACGCGCTGCTGCGCGTCGGCCAAGAGCACGGCGTCGGGCAGCGCGTCGATCAGGGCGTTCAGATCGATCACCTGTCGGCTCAGTCCATCCAAATGCTCCGCGGTGCGTTCGGCCAGCAGGTTCAGACGGAAGCCACAATCGCCGAGTTCGTCTTCGCCGCGCAGCCGGACGCGGGCGGAAAAATCGCCGGCGGTCATGCGTTCCATCGCGTCGACCAGCAGGCGGGCCGCGCCCATGTCCCAGCGATGGACCGACGCTGATACCGCCACCACGCCGCCGACGACCGCCAGCACGCCGATCGTGCCCGCGACCACGCCGCCGATCGACGCCACGCCGATCACGACCGCCGCCAGACCAATGGCGAAGGGCAAGGTCGTTCGATTCCATCCAGCACGGAAAAACATCAGCTCGACTCCCCCGGCGTAGCGCCGGCCGTTTACCGTCGCGGCTTATTCGCCGCCATCGCCGCCGCCCGATTGATACTGACGGCCGGCTCGTCGATCCACGTGTCCTTATCCACGATGATCGCCTGTGCGGGCAAATCGGGGCTCAGCGTCGTCAGCCCTTCCATGCGCTTCACGGCGGTGCCGATGGCCATGAATTCAAGCAGGCCGCCGTGTTCGTGGACGTGGGTTTTCAGGCCGACGACGTCATCCGCGCCGATCGCCGCCGCCTCGGCCCGCAGCAGGCCGACGGCGTGTTCGCGCGCATCGTAGATCATGCTGGTCAGCTCCGGCACTTCGCCGCGTGTCAGGCCTTTGAACGCCGCCATCAGTCCGCCGACGACGCCCAATGAGTAGACGGCCGTCCCCAGCACCAGCTTCAGCGGCATGTAGCCGAGGTGGACGAGGTTCCACATTTCTTCGTTCGTCAGATCGCTGGTGATGACGCTCGCGGCCGACCGCGGCGGCGGAACGCGCGGGTGCGTGCTTGCGGTGCCGAGCATCAGCATTTCGTGCGTGCCGGCCCAAGGCATGGTGCGTGTTTCGATGCCCACTACGCAGCTTCCGCCGGCCTGGTACGCCTCCTCGGCGATGCGCTGCAACGCGAGGTGCCGCGTGTGATTGAACACGTCGGAGTATTCCTTGATCTCCCCGCGGCCGAGGCTTTTGAGCGTGCCGAGGATGCCGCCGACCGCACCGACCGAATACGCGACGTTGCCGAAGACGAATTTCTTCGGCGTGAAGCCGGCGTCGACTTGGCAATACAGTTCCTGCCCGTCCGCGCTGCTGGAAAAAGAGATTTGTTCGCCCGCCGGCACCGCACCGTGACCTTGGCCGCCGTGCAGCGTGCTGGCAATCGACAGGAATTCGCTCTGGCCGTGGAACGTGCGCAGCTCACTGCTGACGCCGGTGATGCCGACGCCGCCCCGGGCCCCCGCTTCCTTGGCCATCCGCTGGTACGCCTCCAGTCGGCCTTCATGGATGATATTGGTGACCTGCGTCACCTCCCCGCCCAAAAGATTCCGCCCCGTGGCGGCCAGTGAGCCGAGGAAGCCCATGGAAAAGACGCTGTTGCCGATGACCAGCTCGCCCGGCGTGTAGCCGATGCGCGCCAGGCAGAAGATCTCGTTGCCCGATAGTCCGGTCATTACCGCCATGGCCCGTCCCTTGATGAAGAGGCTCGCAATTTACCGCACCACTGGCCATAATCCCACGCGACCCATGGCCACTGATCTTCGCAAGCAGCTTCTTCCCGGCACCCGCGTCCGCATCACCCAGCAGATCGCGGCCCGAAATTATTCGCTGGCGTCGACCATCGAAGGCACCGTCGTCTCGTACGGCCAGCGCACCACGGGCAGCTGGTACGCCCATTCTCGAGACGACAAGCTCTGGCTGGACCGCGTCGAGCTTCGCAAGGTTGACGGTGAAGTGACGATCCTGAATCTAGACGACTACAGCCAGGTCGAAATCCTCGGCCCCGCCGTTGTTTCGCCTGCCGTCGTCCCGCCGGCCGCGTCATGAGCCAAGGGTCGTCGATGCCGCAGCCGCCGATGATGGGCACGTGGGACGTTTTGGTCCTGGATGCCCGGCCGTTCTCGATTCACGGCGATTCTTACTTGGAACTGACGATCCGCCACCCCCAGGGCGATCTCACCGTCCGTGTGCCCGCCCATGCTTGGAAAGTGCCGCCGGCCGGTGGCGATCGCGTCCGGCTGAGCTTTCTGATGGGACAGGTAACGGCCGTGCAAGCAATGTAACTAGCGGCAGTTACGCGCAGCTAGGACAGCGTCTGTGTCGCCGTCAAGGGCATTAGGTATTTTTCCTGCGGCAATTTAGCTCTTGGATTCCCTCAAACTGGGGGGTTAGAGTCCGGGAGTGCTGGAATACCTATTCGGGTATCTTCGAATGTTCGCGCCGTGGTATCGGTGGCAGGCGTGTAATTTCTGCACCCGGCCGACCAACGAGCGGATGGGCGGCGTTCCCTGCTGCCGCCGCTGCCGGCGGGATATCCGCCATCCCCACCGTTATTCCTAAGCGTCTCATCCTGTCGACACTCCCTTTGTTGAATTCCGATCGCTGCAATTTTCCGGTGATGGCCGTCGGCCGGCATCGTATAACTGACGTTGTGCTGCAGCTTCCGTCCCGATCGATCAGCTGGTTCACCCTCGTCGTGATGACGTGGGCCGCGGTCTGGTGCTGCTGCGCGCCGCCGGTGCGGGCCGCCGAACACGGGCGGGCCTGTTGCATGGAGAATACCGCCGATCCGGTCAAGCTTCCGGCCGACGCGCCGCCCTGCCCGATCGTTCAATTGCGCGAAGCCACCCAAGCGGTCGCGCCGCTTGTGCTGCCGTCGTTTGAGCCGACGCTTTGTTTGCTCTCGCCGTGGTTCACGGATGTGCTGACGCTGACGCCGGTGCAGGCAACCGGGCACGTCGTAGAGACGGCTGATCCCCCGCCACCCGCGCCGACCTTGTTGGCGCTGCATACCTCTCTGGTTTTGTGAATCGATTGATCGCTGCGTGAGCCCACCAAAGGGCGGCGAGGTTGCTCGCCGGCTACACGTGGGCGGTATGCGTTTTTGATTGATTGATCGATTGATCCATTTGGCCCACACCGGGTTTCCCGGCGGGCCCGAACCAAAGGTTTCCAATGTCTAAGATGATGTCCGTCCTCGCCACCACTGGCGTATTGTTCTGTGCCTCGCTGGTCTCCCAAGCTGCAGCCCCAGCGGCGGCGGCCATCGCCGCCTGTCCGACGCCCATCTGCTGCAGCGCCACATGCTGCGACAAGCCCTGCTGCCAAGGCGTCTGCTCGTGCGCCGACTGCGCGGCCTGCTGCGGCTGCTGCAACTAAGTGATCCGAAAAGATCGCTACCAAGGAGAACGCCCCGTCGACGCAAGTCGACGGGGCGTTCTTACTTTCTGGTCCCCTCTCCCGGTAATCCGGGGAGGGAATAAGATCCGCTTTACTTCTTCACGATATCGAGCAGCTCCACGTCGAACACCAGGGTGGCATTCGGCGGAATCGTGGGCGGGCTGCCATTGGCGCCGTAGCCCAGCTCGGCCGGGATGACGAGGCGGCTCTTGCCGCCGACCTTCATCAGCTGCAGGCCTTCGGTCCAGCCGGGGATGACGCCGTTCAGCGGGAAGCTGATCGGCTGGCCACGGTCGACGCTACTGTCGAAGGTCGTGCCGTCGATCAGCTTGCCGGTGTAGTGCACTTTGACGGTGTCGGCGGCGGTGGGCATGGCGCCGGTGCCTTCCTTGACCGTTTCGATCTGCAGGCCGCTCTTCGTTGTAGTCACGCCGGCCTTCTTGCCGTTCTCGGCGCGGTAGGCGTCGCCGGCCTTGCCAGCAGCTTCGCCGGCCGTCTTGTTGGCGACGGCGGCGTTGGCGCGGAGTTCTTCCTGCACCTTCTGCATGGCGACTTGGAACGCTTCGGGCGACACCTTCGTCTGCGTGCCGGCCAGGCAATCGCGCAGGCCCTGGACGATCAGATCGGCGTCGAGCGCGATCTTGCTCTCTTTAATGTTGCGGCCGAGGTCATAGCCGATGCCGTAGCTGGCGGTCTGGTACTGGTTCATGGAGGGTTGCGTACTCGGCTGGGTCGCGGCGGTGTCCTCGGCCCGGGCCAGGCTCACGCCCAGCAACCCGGCGGCCAACGCGGCGGCGGTAATCAGATTCGTTTTCATCTCGAAAGCAGTCCTTTCTGGAATGGCTCAAACGTTAGCCGCTCGATCAGAATCGATCCAGCCGGTACGTCGGGAATATTTACGTCTGCTGCGGGGTCGGGATGCCGCAGAAAATGGTTTAACCGCCTATTTCACCGCCGGCTGCGTGGCCGCCGGGGCCTCGGGCAGATTGCTGACCGCGACGGCCAGATTCCGGATCGTTTCGTCAGCGTCGGTCGTCAGCGGCTTCAGCGCCGCCTCACGAACGGCCTTGGGGCTCCGCACGCTGATCAGCGCGCCCATCACGCGGCTTTCATAGTCGGCCGAGCTGAGCATGGAAGCAATGACCGCCGGGCGATCGGCGTCTGACGCCAGCGACACCGACTCCTGGAGCGCCGACATCCGAACCGTCGGCGACGCGTCTTTGGTTGACACCTGCTTGAGCATGTCGGCCGCCTGCACGAACAGCGGCTTGAGCGACTCGTCCTGCGTCTGGCGCATCCAGCTCGCGCACGCCGCCAAGGCCGTGACCGCGCGGATGCGGGCCAGGGCATCGGGGCTGTTGAGCTGCTTGATGAGTTTCTCGCGCACTTCCGGGCGGGTGAAGGCGACCTGCGGACGGTCCACCACGCCGTGGCCCTGCGCGCGGTAGCCGCCGGGGCCGGGGACGATCGTGTTTTCCCGGCTGACCGGATTGGTCACCGCGGATACGAACACCGCCGCGCCCGCCTGCGGCACCTGGGCCAGTTGGACGGCCAACTCCGGCGAATCGAGCCGCACCACCGTGCTGGTCGTCTGCTTCGGCGGGAGCACCAGCCGCCCGGTCATCTTCGCGATGGCCGCGCCCGGGAACGATTGCTCGGCGGCGCCGCGGACGGTGGCGTCGAGCGAAATCGATTGCGAGATTGCCCCGCCCGGCCCGATGGCCAGCGGACGATTGCCGATGTTCTGCAGCGTGACGCGGACCAGAATCGGCTGACCGATCTCGGCCGAGCCGGTGATCGGATCCGCGTCGACCAGATAGAGTTGGCGGCCCTGCCCCGCAAACGTCCAGGTGTCGGCCGGCAGCTTGGCGGCCTCCGCGGCGACGGCGTCGGCCTCGGCGGCGCGGAAGCCCAGCGGGCCGGCGTCTTTCAGCGAGTTACGCACGACCAGCGGCCAGACGTCGGTCGGCAGTTCCGACAAAAGTTTATTGCCGCCGGCGACGATCGTGGCCTTGTCCTCGCCCTTCTTCAGCTTCAGGGCAAAGAGGCCCAGGCGCGACAGCGCGTCGCGCTCCGCCACCGGGCTGAAGGCGACGTCCGCCTCATCGAGCCGGTCGGCCGCCAGGGCCGTGAAACCGGCCAAGCGATGGGCCAGCGGGCTGTCGGCGCCGGCGAGGTTATTGATCGCCTCGGTCACCGGCGCGTCAGGCGCGCGGCGGCCGTAGTAGGCGTCGATCCAGGCCAAATTGCCGAGGGCCTGCAGATACGTCTCGGCCATCCGAGGATCGGCATTAGCCCGGGCGGCGGCGGCGTCGACCTTCACGTCGGGGAGCTTCACTTCCGTGGAATCGTCCGGCCGCGGCGCGCTCGGATCGAGCTGGCTGTGCAGGCCCATCAGATCGCGGATCGCCTGCAGGCGCGCTTCGCCGAGGGCGGACTTGAAGGCCGCATCGTCCTTGGCCGAGAGGGCAATCAGCATCCGAAGCGCGTGCAGGCGGTCGTCCGACGGATTGTCCTTCAATGCGGCGGCCGCGACGTCGCCGGCCTCAGACAGCTTGCTGGTCACGACCAGGCCGTGAGCGAAGTTGATCGACTCATCCGCGCCCGGCCCGTATCCGGCGGCGGCGACCGACGCGAAGAATTTGCGGTACAGGTCCGTAGCCTGCTCGACCTGGCCGACGCGAAGCAGCTCTTCGCCCAGCCGCGACGCGGTGCCGAACTGAAGCGGATCGGCCTTCAGCAGGTCCACCCAAGCCGCCGTCCGCTGCGCGGCCGTACCGGTGCTGGCAACGGCGTCGGCACGCAGGTGCAGGGCCTTGGGATTCAGCGGATTGAGCGCCAGCGCCTGCGCCAGGGCGGCGGCGGCGGCATCGTCGCGGCCGCGCTCGGTTTCGATGCCCGACAGCAGCACCGCCGCGTGCGACCGCACCTCAGACGGCACCTTGTCACTGCCGGCGACGCGCGACAGATAGTCGGCCTTGTCGCCGGCGCTTTCGAGCTTGCTCTGCTGGAGATCGATCGATTGCACCTGGGCGATCTGGTCGCCCGGATCCAGGCGGCGCAGATCGCCGAGCAGCTTGAGCACCCGGTCGCGGCGGCCGAGGGCCAGTTCCAGATCGATATTCGTCCGCAGCAGCCGAACGTTGTTCTCGTACAGTCGCTCCGCCACGTCCGCCACGGCCGCGGCCACGGGCATCGCCGACGGCACGCCGACCAGCCGCTGGCCCGCCTGCAGCAGCCGCTCGGCCAGTTCGGTCTGTTCCGGCGTCGGAGCGGCCGAGGCCGAGCCCGTCAGCACCGAACCCGTCAGGGCGGTGCTGGCCAGCAGCATCGAATACAGCGGAAATCGGCGGCTTGAGCGCAGCAGCGGGAGGATCAGTCGGTTCATCAGTCGCTAAGGTGCGATGCCCGGCCCCAAACGGCAAGTGCCCGGCCCGGGAATTTTGCCCCAAAACCGGCCCTACAGGCACCCGGCCCGATGCGCCGAACGTCCGATACCCACCCCGCCAGCCCGCCCACGGCAATTATCCGATCGAATCGCATGCGATTTACATAGGCGTCGCGGACGATATACTCTCCCATCCCTCGCTCGGGTGGCGAAATTGGCAGACGCACTACCTTGAGGTGGTAGCGCCGCAAGGCATGCAGGTTCGAGTCCTGTCCCGAGCAGTTAGAAGTTCCAATGGAACCGCGAACCCGCTTTCCTGATGCAGGATTGCGGGTTTTGCGTTGGGCACCTGCGTCAACTGCGCCAATTCGCCGGACGTCATTGCAGCGCTTTTTGCAGCGCGCGCTGCACCGGTCGCCTTATCCCAGTCCTCCTGCCGGACCTGGAGGTAATGCTTGCGGGCTACCCGCTCGGTGTTCCCGATCCAGGCGCACACGACGTGTATGGGATGACCCTCAGCCAATAATTCCGTCTCCCTGGTCGATCGCATGTTCGCCCAGAGCTTGGGCCACGCCTTAACCTTGGCCCGTTCGACCAGGCGTTCAAGTTGGGTATGGGGGTTATATCCAGGCCGGATAAACGGAATCAGCTTCTCCCGCCCCGCCCCTTTAGCCGCGGCCACAGCGTCAACCAGGTATGGCCTTAGCTCTGGGAAGAGCGGGCAGGTTCGCTTGGGCTTGTGCTGCCGCTCGGTCTTCGGCGACCGGATGATGATGCGCCCGTTCTCAAAATCGACGTCCGAGATGAGGAGGCTGGCCTCGCTTGGCACGCGGATGCCGGCGTATCGAGCCAAGGCGATCAGGAGCTTCCATTCGACGCTGCCAGTCGCGTTGATGACCGTAGTGATATCGTCCCGGCCAACGAAATGCCGTCGCTCCTCATTCACCTGGGTGCCGGCCAGCACCTTCCGAAACGGGTTCATGGAGAGCTGGTTATGGTCGATCGCCTCATTGAACATCTGGCGCGACTTGTTCACGAACTGGGCCACCGTAGGCTGCGCGTACCCTTGTGCGACCAGCCACCGGCGATAGTCCTTGGCATCGCCGGCGGTGATGTCTCGAGCTGGCTTTGTCCCAAAATAATCGACCGCCCTGTTCAATGCCTGCTTGATCGAGTTCCGTGTGTACGGCTTGAGCTCGGTCCGCTTATCGAGGAAGTCTTGAAACATTTTCCCGAGCGTGGTCGGGATGCCAAGATTTTGAAGTTGCTGTCTGGGGGAACAAAGTCCAGCGTCGGCCAAGGCACCATGCAGATCGTCGGTGATTACCTCTAGCCAGCTAGTCGTCGCCGCTGGCAGAATGGTTGCAGACCGGCGGCATTGCTCAATCTGGTTGACGTGGAAGCGTACATCGTCGGCGCCCTTCTTCAGGAGCTTTCCAAGGCGTTTGGTCCGGCGATCGGCTCCAATGGTTACCTGTAATGTGTAGCCGCTGCCACTTCGATATAGCGTTGCCATTACGATGCCCCCACGGCCGGCGAGTTCACAACCCAGTCGC
>JAQGHK010000185.1 GCA_028288875.1 Phycisphaerales bacterium
GACGTTTTGCCGGATTCGTCCTTGGTGACGACGATGCCCGGCCCGCTGAACTCGGCCGGCGGATCGGGCAACACGCGAAACCCCATGTGATACGCCAGCGGCGCTTTGTTGTTGCGGCCGGCCTTCACTTCGGGGTTTTCAAATGTCAGGAATCGCGTTCGCGGTGGGAAGAATTCCTGGCCAGTGATGCCGGGCAACATTTCGACCGTCAGCAGGCCGTGCTTGGCATCGGGATCTAGCGTTGCGGCCACTTCACGCAATGGCGAATGACGAATCGGCTGCGAGGCCCGCCACGCTGAAAAGCGTTCGCTCGCCTGCTCCTGGCCGGTGCCGATGGGAATCGTCAGCGTCACGTCCTGCTCTTCCAGCACGCAGGCTTCTTCACAAACCACGACTTTGACGTGGCCTTTCAATTCGATCGAGCCGCGGGCGTCGGCCGGCACGGTGACGTCGGCGAGCAGCGCGACTTGGTCTTCGTAAACGAAGGCCGTCAAATCGCTGATGACTTTTCGCTTGGGAACGGGAAACTGCAGATCGCTGACCGCCACGCCTGCCGGCAGCGTCCATTTCACCTTCGGCGGTGCGCCGGCCTCGCCGGGGTTCGTCCAATAGAGATGCCAGCCGGGCTCGATTTTAAAGACGACGGCGATCGTCGCCTTCCCGCCCGGCGGGATAGCGGTTCGGTCCAAAATGACTTCCGCCGGGGCATGGGCCGCCATCGCCGACGACGCGGCCATCAGAACCATCCCCGCAAGCCAGCCCAACGCGCGGATCGACATGCTCGATCGTACGTCGGCCCGAACCGCGGTGGATTCAAGATTGCACATTTCTTGTCACCCGCCGTTCATCTTCTTGGGATTTAATCCAAGGTTCCGAAAGGCAGACCCGTCGCCATCGGTGCAGGCCGCTCATACGGCGTGTGCGGCTTGATCGCCCGGCCGCTCTCGGACGAATCGGTGAATGCCTGCATGATTTCCAGCGCCGCCAAGGCCTGCTCGCCGCCGCAGCGGTGCGGACGATGCGTGCGGATGGCCGTCGCCAGATCCGCCAAGCCGACGCTGCGGCCGTAGCCGGTCGGGAAGGCGTGCGGGACTTCGACGAATTCGTCTTTGCCTTCACCGAATCGGCAGAGCTTCACGACGCCGTCGAACGCGTTCGGATCAGGCACATGAATCGTGCCCTCCGTGCCGTAAATGACGATCGGGCTCGCCGCCCCGCTGCCGGCCCGCATGGCGAACGATTGAATCACGCTGCCGACCGCGCCATTGGTGAACTGCATCGTCCCGACGACGTGGTCGTGCGTTGTCACATTGAACACCTTGCCGGCCAGCGGCTGGCTGGTGATCGTGCGCGTCGGCTGGCTGATGCTGGCCATGCCGCTGACCTTGGCGACCGGGCCCAGCAGGTTCAGCAGCGCGGTGATGTAGTACGGGCCCATGTCCAGCATCGGCCCGCCGCCTGGCTGATAGTAAAACTCCGGCGACGGATGCCAGTTCTCATGCCCGCGGCTGATCATGAAAGCGGTAAACGCGACGGGCTTGCCGATGCCGCCGTCGTCGATCACCTTGCGGGCCGTCTGAAGGCCGGCCCCCAGAAACGTGTCCGGCGCGCTGCCGACGCGCAGGTTCTTAAACTTCGCTCGATCGATCAGCAGCT
This sequence comes from Phycisphaerales bacterium, assembly GCA_028288875.1. Taxonomy (GTDB): domain Bacteria; phylum Planctomycetota; class Phycisphaerae; order Tepidisphaerales; family Tepidisphaeraceae; genus RYN-431. The sequence continues at coordinate 1,657 of JAQGHK010000185.1, forward strand.
TCGCTTCGGCCACATCGATGCCGAGCGGCTTCTCGCCGAACACATGCTTGCCGGCATCGAGCGCCTTGATGCCCAGCGGCACATGGGCGGCCGGGATCGTGAGGTTTAATACTAATTCAATCGCCGGATCGGCCAGCAGGTCTTCAACACTGCACGCCTTGGCGACGTTGAATTCCTTCGCCTTGGCCCGAGCGGCCTCGAGATTCAAATCCGCGATCGCCACGACCTGCAGAATCGGCAGATTCTTTGCGGCCTCAAGATAAGCGGCACTGATCTTCCCGGCACCGATGATGCCGACACGAACGGGCTGAAGCGACTGCGAATTGGCCATAGCCTGACCATTCTCCCATCGCGGGATTTGGATGCAACACTTCGGGCGTCGTTAACGATTACGGACAGCGCAGCCGCAAGCGAAGGCGCGACGGTGTCTGAGCGTAAAAACTCGTGGTGGTACGAATGTCGTGAGCCAATTGACCCTGTTGCCAAAAAAGAATCCTCTTTCAATCGACCCTAACTTTTGCCAAACTGACAGGCGTGCTCCGCCAGTCTTTCAATCTTCGCGATCTCTGCCAAACGATGGCGGCCAAGCCGTCATCGGCGAGCCGATTATCGGGGTGGGACGCCATTCTGCCCGAAGGTTTCACGCATCAAAGCGTTCACGAATTGCTGGTCGATCAGAACGCTGGCCCTTCTTCCGGGGCATCGCCTGCGATTTTGCTGGCCAGCGGCATCATGGGATGGGGGCAGGCCGCTGTAGTAGATACCGATACGCCGCCAGCCTTGGTTCACCGGCGGATCGTCTGGATCGATTCCGCATCCACTTTTTATCCGCCCGCGGCCATCGCGGCAGGCATTCCGGCAGAGCGGCTGCACGTCGTTCGTCCGCAATCTCGCGATGTGCTCTGGGCGGCGACGGAATGCCTGCGTTGCCCGGGCATCGGCATCGTTGTAGCGGCGCTGCCGGGGGAAATAACCCGCGTGCAGGCGCGCCGGTTGCAACTGGCGGCCGAGCAAGGCGGCGGGATCGGCTTGCTGCTGCGCACACGATCGCCACGGCAACCCGCCAATATTTATGCCGCCGCCACGCGCTGGCTGGTGTCGCCGGTCCCCGGCGATCGGGTCGCGCAGCGATGGAACGTCCAGTTACTTCACGGCCACGGAGGGCGTTTAGGGCAATCCTTTATTCTGGAGGTCCGCCGTGGACTCGCCGCCGATGTTTCTGCCGTTCCAGCCCTCTCTATTCGCACCGTCGGCCTTAACGCGAGTGCTCTGCATCCATCTGCCGCACTGGCCGATCACGCGGCGGCTTCGGCGTCAGTACGCGCGACTGCGTAGGTCGGCCGCCATTGTCGGATCGGTCGGTCGCCGTCGACAAATCGTCGACGCCGCCGACGCGGTGCTGGCGGGCGGCGTCCGCATCGGCATGTCGCTCGCCGAAGCGCGGGCGCTGTACGAGGGTCTGGTTTGTTTTGAGCACAATCCGCTCATCGACCATCGCGCGCTCGAAGCGCTTGGCCGATGGCTCACGCGGTTCACGCCAACAGTGGCGACAGGCTGGTCGACTGAGAAAGGCAGTTCGTCAAAAAAGAAAATCGATGATGATCCTCCGCCGCCCGTGCTGCTGCTGGACATCACCGGCTGCGACCGCCTGTTCGGCAGCGTTGCCGAACTCGTCAAGCGGGTGAGGCAATCGGTCCGCCGATTCGGCATCCCATCCAAAACGGCCGTCGCACCGACGACCGGCGCGGCGTGGGCTTTTGCTTGTTCACCGCTCCCGTCCGGCACGATCGTCAATCTTGCGGACCTGACCCAAGCGCTGCGCCCCCTGCCCATCACTGCCTTGCGATTACCAACAGACGTCGTTGCCGCGCTGCATCACCTGGGCCTGACGACGATCGGGCAGGCGCTTGAACTGCCGCGTAATGCTTTGCCTTCACGATTCGGATCGATCCTACTTCTACGGCTTGATCAAGCCCTCGGCGCACGATCTGAACTGCTCGTGCCGCTCGCCTATGAAGCGCCTATCGCTGCACGCATTGAGTTAGAAGGACCGGTCGATGCACTGGAGGCGATTGCGGCGATCTTCGAAGCGTTGCTTCGGCAAGTCCTCGATCAGCTCGCCCGGCGTGGCCACGGCGCACGGCGAATCGACTTGGTCTGCCGCTTCGACCGTACATCCCGAAAGCCCGATGTAGTTCACACCATTCGGCTCACCCGCCCGATGCGGCACTTTCAGTCGCTGTTTAACTTGCTGCGCGGCGCGAGTGAGCGACTCGACGGCGGACTGGAGGGATTCGTTGCTTTCGCAATCAAAGTGCCCGAGCACGAACGCATTGCCGACGAGCAAATCGAACTCATTAAGGATGAGGTGCGAAGCGACGCCATGGAAGCCGACCGTCTCATGGAACGTCTGCGCGTTCGCCTGGGTGATGTGGCCGTTGTCCGACCGGTGCTGGTGGAATCGTATCTGCCCGAATTGGCGTGGAAGCCGGGCGGCGAACCGGCCCCGGCCGCTGCATTGCAGGTGCCGTTGGAACGATCTCGCCCGCTTCGTTTGTTGTCAATGCCGGAAGAAATCCGCGTGATTTCCGAACCCTCCGACGCGCTGGACGGCCGGCCCCGGCAGTTCGCTTGGAGAGGTGGCTTGTATCGCCTGATGCTGATCATCGGCCCGGAGCGCATCGGCGGGGAATGGTGGCGCGGGCACTACCGAACCCGCGATTATTACGAAGTCGAAAACGAAGTGGGCCTGCGGTTCTGGATTTTTCGCGTGGTGAGTTGTGTTGTCGACGCGTCCGTCCCCGACGGCCTGCGCTGGCGCACCCGCTGGTTCCTGCACGGCCATTTTGAGTGAATCCGTTTTAGTAAGGTGGCTATGCCCGAGAACGAAAACGAAAAGCCATACCTCGGCACCACGATGGACCCTCCAAAAGAGGTCGCCGCGTGCGCGCACCGATACGCCGAGCTCGACGTGACGACGCATTATTCCTTCCTTCGCGGCGCATCGTTCCCGAGCGATCTGGTCTACACGGCCGCGAATCTCGGCTATCACGCGATGGCGATCACCGACCGCAACAGTCTTGCGGGCGTCGTCCGGGCGTTTGAGGCGGCGAAGAAAGTCGCGGGGTTTTGCCTGATCGTCGGCGTACGACTCGTCTTCGTCGACGGCACGCCCGACCTGCTCGCATGGCCCGGCGACTGCGATGCCTACGCCCGTCTGTGCCGATTACTCACCCGCGGCAAGCGGGCCGCGAGCAAGGGCGAATGTCATCTCACACTGGCAGATTTCCTGGATCACAATGACGGCATTTATGCCTCTCTCGATGCGACGCCATCGTCCAGCCTTTCGACGATCGACACACTGCAGGATGCGATGGGCGATCGGCTATCGCTCAGCCT
>JAQGHK010000484.1 GCA_028288875.1 Phycisphaerales bacterium
GCGGGCAGCACTTTTAACAGCACGCTTTCACCCGGCGAGCAGGCGAATGCCGCGTTCCTTGCGGCCCTCAGCGGTGCGACGATCTCCGTCGATTTCACGGCAACGGTTGCGGGCGGCAATTACTTCCAGTTGCTGGTGAATCTTAATTCGTCCGCGACCGGCTACACGAATATCAATCCTGTGGTCACGGGTGTTCAGGGTGGTCCGCAGACCGCAACGTACGTCATGCCGACTTTCCCATCGACCGGGCAGAGCTATTTCCAGTTCGGTTTCGTGGCCAACACGAACAACACGGGCACGATCGCGATCGACCATATCCAGACAACGCCCGAGCCGGCTTCGCTTTCGGCGCTGGCCTTGGGCGGCGTAGCGTTATTGCGTCGACGCCGTGCTTAGCTCACGCGGGTCAAAACGTTCTTCCTCAGCACGCGGGCGGGTCGGAAATCGGCCCGCCTGCGCTTCTGCCCGCTTTGTTTCTAGCGGCGTTTGAGTTGTTCTTTCTTCAGTGAGCATTCCGCATGAAGTTCAGTCAAGGCGCATGGCGATGGGCCGACGGCGTGACGCCGGCAATGGTCCGCCGCGTGGCCGCGCATCAGATCGAAACCGACCGCCTTGCCCTTCACGCCTTGGATCGCCATGGCAGCGAGGGCGTGGATAAGTTCGAAGGCACGGTGCTGTCGATCGAAATCTCGTCGCCGATGCCGGATGTCATTCGCGTTCATGCCCGGCACTATTCGCCGCGCGAAATCGGCCATCACGCGTTCGATCTGGATTACGCCCTCAAGGCCAACGGCGTGCGCGTGGAGGGATCTGAGGAAGCCGTCGCCTTCACCAGCGGCCGGCTAACGCTGCGGATCCGCAAGGGGCGAAGCTGGGATTTCCGCTTCGAGGACGAGAAGGGAAACCTCGTCACCGCCGGGCCGGAACTGGGTTATATGACCGTTGCCGGCGAGAAGCAGTCGCCATTGTCGAACGGCCGGCTGAGCGAAGGACTTCGGCCGGGGCAATACCTGATGCAGCGGCTGTCGCTCGGCGTGGGTGAGCTGATTTACGGCCTCGGGGAGCGCTTCGGCCCACTCGTGAAGAACGGCCAATCCATCGCCATCTGGAATGAAGACGGCGGCACCAGCTCGGACTTGGCCTATAAGAATATCCCGTTCTACCTCTCCAATCGCGGCTACGGATTGCTCGTCAATCATCCCGGCCAGGTGGAATTCGAGATTGCCACCGAGCGCGTCAGCCAGCTTCAATTCAGTGTGCCGGGCGAAGAACTCGATTACTACGTCTTCCTCGGCCAGCCGAAAGAAGCGCTGGAGAAATACACGCGCCTCAGCGGCCGCCCTGCGCTCCCGCCGGCGTGGAGTTTTGGCCTGTGGCTCAGCACGTCCTTCACGACCAAGTACAACGAAGAAACCGTCAACGAGTTTGTCGAGGGCATGGCCAGCCGGGGCATCCCGCTCAGCGTGTTTCACTTCGACTGCTTCTGGATGAAAGAGCGCAACTGGTGCGACTTCGAATGGGACCGCGAAGCATTTCCCGATCCCGAAGGCATGCTCAAGCGGCTGAAGTCCAAGGGCCTGAAAATCTGCGTCTGGATCAACAGCTACATCTCGCAAATGAGCCGTCTGTTCGCCGAAGGTCGCGAGCACGGCTACTTCCTGAAGCGGCCGGATGGCAGCGTCTATCAGCGGGATGCGTGGCAGCCGGGCATGGCGCTCGTCGACTTTACCAATCCTGCCGCCGCCGCGTGGTATCAGGGGCATCTCAGGCGGCTGATGGACATGGGCGTCGACTGCTTCAAGACGGATTTCGCGGAACTGATTCCGCTTGATGTCGTTTATCACGACGGCAGCGACCCAGAGCGCATGCACAACCTGTATTCGTACCTGTACAACAAGGCCGTGTTTGAATTGATCGAAAGCGAGCGCGGCCGGGGCGAGGCGATGGTGTTCGCCCGCAGCGGCACGGCTTGCAGTCAGAAGTTCCCGGTTCACTGGGGCGGCGATTGCAGCGCCACCTTTGAAGCCATGGCCGAAGACCTGCGCGGCGGTTTAAGCTTCTGCAGCAGCGGCCCCGCATTCTGGAGCCATGATATCGGCGGCTTTGAAGGCACGGCCAACGCGGCCAACTACAAACGCTGGGTCGCCTTCGGCCTGATGAGCACGCACAGCCGGCTGCACGGCAGCGGCAGTTATCGCGTGCCATGGCTCTTCGATGAAGAATCTGTCGACGTAATGCGGCAGTTCACGAAGCTGAAGAACAAGCTATTTCCATATTTGTTCGGCTGCGCCCACGACGCTCGCGACCGTGGCTGGCCGGTGATGCGCGCGATGCCTGTGGAATTCCCGGATGATCCGGCCACGGCGTATTTGGATCGGCAATACATGCTCGGCAGTTCGCTGCTCGTCGCGCCAGTGTTCCGGCAGGACGATGTCGCCGAGTATTACCTGCCGGCGGGGCGGTGGACGAATCTGATCTCCGGCCAAGCGATCGATGGCGGGGCGTGGAAGCGCGAAACGATTGGCTTCATGGATATGCCGCTCCTCGTGCGCGAGAGCACGCTGCTGGCAATGAGCGAGCACGACGACCAGCCGCAGTGGATTCCCGATGACGTACTGGCCCTGCACCTGTTCGAACCGAAGCAGGCCGCACGCATCGAAGCGCGCGTGGCCGGCAGTGACGGGCGCCAGGCGCACTTTACAGTGCACGCCGAGGGAAGCCGCCTGACGCTCGAAAGCGACGGCGTCGCCATGAATGTGCGGCTCTGCGTTCGCAATCGTCGCGTCGCCAGCAAGATTGGCAATGGCCGTGCATTGCCGCGGTCGGTCGAGGGCGACTGGGTGCAGTGGAGCGACACTGCCAAGCCGCTGGAACTCACATTGATTCCTGCGGCTAGTGCTGCGGTAGAGTAAGAACTTCGGAGGATGGTTATGCGTACGTCTGCTCGATGCATTGTCGCGCTCGCCGCGCTGTCGCTGTGCCGTTCCGCCATCGCGGCCGACGTCGTTTCCGAACCGTACACGTGGAAGAGCGTGACCATCCTGGCCAACGGCTTCATCAATGGCGTGGTCTACAACCCCGCTGACGGCGGGGCGTGTTACATCAATACCGACATGGGCGGGGCGTATCGCCTGGACGCGGCCAAGAACGAATGGGTCTGTCTGACCGACTGGATCGCCAATGATGACTGGTCACTGAACCAGATGGGCGTGGAAACACTGGCCGTCGATCCGACCGACGCCAACCGCGTGTACGCGGGCCTTGGCACGTACATGGGGCCGAGCGCGATCGTGCGCAGCACCGATCAGGGCCGCACTTGGCAACGAACGAATGTTCCCTTCGGCATGAACGGCAATGGTTCAGCTCGCAACAGCGGCCAGCGGATGAACGTCGATCCGAATCTGCCATCCACATTGCTGTACGGCACCCGAACGAAGGGCCTGTTCGAAAGCACCGACTACGGCGCGACCTGGAATGCTGTCGCCGCCTTTCCCGCCACTGGCGATACTTCCAAGCCGCTCAAAGAAACCGGCCTGACGTGGACGCTGTTCGATAAGGCCAGCGGTAAACCCAGCGCGGCCACGCCAGTGGCGTTCGTCGGTGTCTGCACCGAGCAGGCCGACAAGATCTACCGCACACTGGATGCCGGAAAAACCTGGCAGCCCATGCCCGGCCAGCCCGGCGGACGACTGTTGCCGACGCGGGCGGTGCTTACGCCGGACGGCAGCACGCTCTACTGCACGTTCGTCACCGCCAAGCAATATCCCGGCCCCTGGGGCATTGACGGCGGTGCCCTGTACCAATGCAAAAACCCGGCGGCAGCGAATCCGGTCTGGACCAACGTCACGCCGGCCGAAGGTGGCGGATGGTCTGGCATCTCACTGGATCCGACCTCGCCAACAACGGTCTACGCCAGCAGCATCAATCGCTACGCGCCGCATCACGACGACATCTTTCGCAGCACGGACGCCGGGGAATCCTGGACCGGCCTTGAGATTGGCAAGCACCGTGACGATCGCAGTGCGCCCTATATCCAAGACGCCGGCATTCACTGGACCGGCGACGTGGAGGTGAACCCGCACAACGCGAATGAGGCAATGTTCACCACCGGCTACGGCCTGTATCGCACCACGGACCTGAGGTCGGCCGAGCCGACGTGGGTCTTTTACAACCAGGGCTTTGAGCAATCAGCCGCGTTGGAACTGATCAGCCCGAAAGCGGGCACCGCCAATTTGATCAGCGCCATCGGCGATCGCGATGGCTATCGGCACGAGGACTTTGCCGTCAGCCCAAAATACGGGCGGCTCGGCCAGAAGAATGACTACGGTCAGACCGAGAGCCTGAGCATGGGCACCTGTAACGACATCGACGTGGCTTGGAATGATTCCAACATCGCGGTGCGCGTCGGATCGGGTGCTCAGTTCTCGAACGACGGCGGCATCACCTGGCACACGTTCCCCGGTGACAAGGCACGTAACGGCTTCGCGGAGGAAGGCGCGGGCGAGCGCGGACCGAAGGGCGGCAGCGTGGCCGTCACCGCGGATGGCCGCACGGCGGTCTGGTCCCCCGAGAGCGGGCATGGCGCGATGATGGCCGTTCGCAATGGCAAGGAGTGGTCGCCGTGGCAGTCCGTCCCCAGCTTCCCGCCCGGGCGCGCGATGCTGGCGGCCGATCCAGGTCTGCCGGAAACGGTCTACGCCCGCACGCCCAGCGGTTTCTACGCCAGCACCAATGGCGGCCGATCATTCGCCCGTCGGGATGCGGAATCGGCGGGGCGCGGGCCCAACATGCTGGCGGCCAACTGGCTTCGCGCCACGCCGGGCCACGCCGGCCATCTTTGGCTGACCGCCGGTGACGAGGGTAAGGACGGCCTCTGGCATTCGACCGATGGCGGGCGGGCATGGGTGCGTGTTGCAGCAGATGTCGTAACGACAGCCAAACAGGTAGGCGTCGGGGCCCCCCCTCCCGGGAAAGACTACGCGGCGATTTACGTCGGCGGCACCGTCGGCGGCCTACGCGGTTTCTTCCGCTCAGACGACCAGGGCCGCACTTGGGTCCGCGTGAATGACGATGCTCACCAGTACGGCAATGTGACCGTCATCAACGGCGACAGCCGAATCTATGGCCGGCTGTACGTCGGCACGAACGGCCGCGGCATCCTGTATGCCGAGCCGACGAAGGCTGCATCGCTGAGACGGTAGGGCATCCAAGTCAGAGCCAAAGCTGAAAATGGTATGGACGCGGCTCTATTTGAGGACGCCAGTCAGATCGTAGGTCCCAGCGACCAACACAACATCGCTAACGGGCAGCAAATGATTCCCCTCGCGCAAGTCGCCTACGGCGGGAAGGCGTAGCGAGCCTTCGGCGCCCGGCGGTACTTCGAGATGAAGATCGACGTCGCCACCGTGTTTCTTCCAGCGAATGGCGATGCGTCCGTACGGCGAATCGTAGTGGGCGTTGACCCATTTAGGCCCGGCGTCCCGCGTGATCCATGGCTGGATGACAAATCGCTTGTACGCGGAGTCGGACTGGCGGATGCCGCCGAGGCCTTCAATGAACCAGCCGCCGATGTAGAGCATGGAATCGTGCAGGCGCGTGCCGCGGCCGTCCCAGTCCTCGTGAAAAGTGCCGCCGCCACGGGCGAGCATGTCCGTCCAAGAGGGATAGTCGGTCTTGGTCGCCATGGCGTAGATCAGGTCATCCCTGCGGGCGTCCAGCAGCGTCTCAAAAAGAAGACCGCCGCCAATGATGCCGGACCAGATATGTCCCTTCCGCGTCTGGAGAATCTCTCGCTCAAGCCGGGCCCACACCGCCGCACGCTGGTCTGCCGGGGGCAAGTCGACGAGCAAGGCGATCGCGAGGTAGGCGGAATAGCCGTTGACGTAGCTGCTCTCGCTCGGCTTGAAGAACGTCGAGTGCACCGCGCGACGAATGACGGCCGCTCTGGAGCGATAGCTATCTGCGGATGAAGTGTCCCCGAGCGTGTCGGCGATTTTAGCAGCCGTCTGAAGGTTGTAGATCCAGTAACAGTTGTTGAAGAATAGCGCCTCGGGCGTATCACCCATCGCCTTCTTCTGCTTCTCAACGTTCGTACGTTCCGGCCAAAACCCTGGCCACTGCCAGTCGCCCAGGAAACTCCATCTGCCGCCGTAGCGGAGCAGCAGGTTGTCTTTCGATTTCGACTCAAGAAATGCCAGCCACGCTTTAATTTCCGGCCCGCCGGATTCAAGCACCTCTCGGTCGCCATAACGTTTGTAGATTTCCCACGGCAGGGAAACGCAGAATCCGCTCCAGGCGGGCCCGCCGCCACCGACGACGGTCGGCGCGGTGTACGGCACCTCACCCGTTGGGCGGGCGACATCGCGCCAATCTTCCGCCCACTTGGTGTAGAACGCTGGGAGCTCATAATTGTCGAAGGCCATCCGTGTCACGCCGAAGCCATCGCCATAACCGCGTCGCTCGCGGTGCGGACAATCAACGAGCATGCCGCCGAGGGTCACGTTCTCGAAGGTCCAGTTCGTCGCCGCATACAACGCGTTGATTTTGGGATCATCGCATTCAAATCCGCCGGCCGGCGCGTAGTCGGTGCGAATGACCCATCCACGCATCTTCGAAAGATCCGGCTTCTGCGTCATACCGGAGATCTGCACCCACCGGCCGGCCATGTAGTTGAAGCGATTGCGCCAA
>JAQGHK010000526.1 GCA_028288875.1 Phycisphaerales bacterium
GTTGCTCGTCGTCATCGGCATCATCGGCTTGCTGATTGCCATTCTGCTGCCGGCGTTAAACCAGGTTCGGGTAAGGGCGCGTGACCTGAAGTGCGCGTCGAACCTTCGCCAGCTCGTGATGGCCAGCACGATGTTTCTCAATGAGCACCGCACCTATCCCGATGCGACGCAGCTCGCAGCGTTCGGCGGCCCGGTGCCGCTGGCTCTGGACGAGCGGCTGATCAATATCGTGGGGCCGTACCTGAAGTGGCCGGTCGTGACGCCGACAAACACAGTGCTGACTCTGCCGGCCGTCGCAGTGTGCGAGGCCCGCCGCACGGTCGACGGGCTCATGGATTACAATTACGCCTTGGGAAATCCGTACTGGAACACCGGCTACAGTTACTGCGGCGGGCTGGGCAAAGCCGAGTTTCCGAACGCCACCGTGCTGCAGCCGGACCGACAGGCCGACGCGAAGGGTCGCCGCCGCGGCGTGCTCTGGGCGGACAACCTCATGCTCCTTTACGCCGGCCCCTCACCGACGGGATGGGCGTATTTCCATCTGAGCGGCCCGCACGTCGTCGAGCCGGTGTTCGCGACCATTCCCGACCCCAAGAGCTATCGCGGCCACCATCGCGCCTGGAGCGATGGCAGTGTCGAGTTCCTCCGCCGCGGCGATTTCAGCCTGAACTCCGCCGACGCCGACATCACCGCCGCCTACCGCATCACCGGGCCGACGGGGCTGCGGCTGTACCAATATTGGTAAGCCCCGTCGCCCGCCCGATCGCTGCCACCGGTCGCCGGCTTCGCGTATCATCGGCGGCGCATGTTCGATAAGTCTTTCAGCAAGTGGTGGCTCACCCGAATCGTTCCGTTCGCGGAGGTTCCGCCCGAGAAGCTCTCCGCCGAGCGCGAAGCCGTGGAGCGCACGCAGGAATACAACCAGAACTACCACGCGTTCGTTACCGGCTCGGTCCTGCCGACGGTGGACGCCTTGGTGAAGCTACTGGCCGGCAACGGCGTGGTGCACCGCGTCACGACCTGGGGCAACCAGTTGGCCATCCGCATTCACCTGGCGTGGCGGTGGGGCGAGCTGGTGATCGCGCAGAGTCACGAAGACGCCGTGACGTTCGAACACCACATCATCACCGAGGGCGAAAAGCGCGGCGACGACAGCAGTGAAGACCACACGCACCAGTACGATCTGCGCGACCCGCTGCCACGTGCCATCGCCGAACAGGAACTGCAGTTCTTCCTGACCCGCCTGGCGCAGGATCTGTACGAAACCGAGCCTGAAGCGGAAATCCCGCCGGGCGAAAAAGCGCCGGAATAACCGTTGGCAGAAGGCAGCCGGCTTCGCTCGGCTTACCGGGTCGGGGCCCGCAGTTTCGCTATCTGGTCGGCGGTGAGCACGGCCCGAATCTGCTCGGCGGCGGCGTGATAGGCGGCGACGTCGGCGGCGATGCGGGCCGCGGCAATCTCACGCAGCGCGGCCATGATTTCCTGCTGGATCGGCGCCCGCGCGGCGGCGTCGGCGGCACGGAGCCTATCCCACAGATCCTGAAGGCGTTTGCGACTGGCCGGGTCGACCGGCGGCATCTGTGGCATGTGCAACAACGGGGGTCCAAGCTTTTCGATCTGCTCCGGCGTCACCGCGGCGGCCGCCCGACGGACCGAGTCATTCATCGCCAGCGCCCGCACGCGGGAGGCGAGGATGTCGTTCGGATCGATCCCCTGGCGCTGTGGCCCCGTGATTACGATGTTCGTCTTCGGCCCGTTGACCAGAAAACTCGCCGACATCGCGTTGATGCGAGCGGCGCCGCTGCCGCTGGCTTCCACTGTCACGCCTTCGGGCGGCGGGGCGACCACCGGGGCCGGGCGAATGAACTGAGGCGGCAGATTCTGATTGAACCCGCCTCGGACGCGGCGGTCGTTCGGTTCGTATTGACTGAGATCGACCGCCGGATCCGGCCGGAGCAATCGCCAGCCGAGGTAGCCGAACCCGCCCGCCACGCCGATCAGGATGAGCACCGCCAGCCAGCCGGGCAAGTTGACGCCACGGCGTGGCGGCAACTCGGTAGAGCCAGCGACCGACGCAACAGGCGAGACAACGGGCGTTGACGGCGATTGTTCCATGGCGAGCAGAGTCTAACGGACCAGAAACGAAAATGGCGACCGACGTGGCACGTGCAAACATCCCTCAAGCGACCGCTTGGCGCGGAAATGGCCCGGCCCGATCATCCCCGACTCGGCGGCGATCAGGTCGGCGGGAGAGGGGGCACGGTGTTAGGAAGTCCCCACGGATCGACCGCGCCCTTGGCGACGTCTGGCAGTGCGGTGGACACATGGCCGTCCAGGAATAGGAAGTTGCTCCCGTAGCTCAGGCCGTGGCGGTAAGGCTCTACGACGCGGTCGTAGTCACTGGCGTAGGTCACACCCCACTCATCGGCCGGGCCGCTGTAAGCTTGTGACGGACGTTCCATGTAGTAGTCGCGAATGTGCGACCGCTTCTCGCCGGCGATGATCAGTTCGGACGAAGATCGCCCGGCCTTGTTGCCCGAGCCGAAGCGGACCGGATTGTCCTGCTGCACCAGTTCGTGATTCACGACGTAAGAGTGCCATTCCCAGGGATCAATATCGCTCGGGCAGCGAACGATCTTGGGCGAGAACAATTCCGCATCATAGATCTGCCATAGGGGTGCCAATGACGCGCTGGTATTGCCTGCCGAGCTCGCGGCACCGTTGGCGGCCGTGTACGCCGTGTCGTTATCTGGATATTTCGGCGTAAGGTTTACGCCCATCAGAATGGCCCACAGGCGTTTGTGCGGCATGTACTGCGTCCCCACGGTGCCCGGGTGTCCGTTGACATCAGTCGGGCCAACGGGGAACAGGAAGCCCTTGTTGTTGTTGCAGTACATCTGCATATAGCCGTAGATCTGCGTCAGGTTCGACATGCAGACGACCTGCTGCCCCTTCTGACGCGCCTTCTGAATGGTCGGCAGCAGGATCGCGATGAGGACCGCAATGATGCCGATCACGACCAGCAATTCCACCAGCGTAAAGCCGAGACGACGAGAGATGTGGCGAGCGTTGGACGACATGGGCATTCTCCGGCAGAAGATACTTCAAGCGTTCACAGGCGTTGAGAGCAAGTCGGCACAATTCGACGTTAATGTGTACTCTGTTTGCGCTAAATCATAAGAAATGCATGATTCCGCAAATCCCCGCGGACCTCAAGTTCTCTCAGCAACCGTCGTGCCGGGCCCCATAAAAAAACGCAGCCTTTGCCGTCGCCGGCGCACGCTTTGCGCTTCAATGTCCGCCCGACCTCCATTCCGAACGCGAAACAACGATTTTTATTCTGGCACGGCGATTGAAATAGGTTGGGAGATTCGATTCGCGCATGGAGGTGCGATGCAGGACTGTGTACTGACACTCGGAGAGAAGATCATCCTGGCCTCACGGCTGGCGGCGATCGAGCACGTCCGGCAGGAACTCGAGGCGGCGCAGGCCGACTCGCAGCGTGCGGCCCGGCGTGAGGCGTTGACCGGCGGAGCCCGGTCCGACGTCCAATCGGCCGAGGGATTCACGGATGAATCCGACGCCGAAACGCTGACCCGCCCGGTCAATGTGATCCTCAAGGACGTTTTCCAACGGATCGAGGCCAACACGGTCGCCGTTCCGCGGGCTAAAACCATTCATAAGACCGTCGCCAATCCTAAAGCGGCTGCGGACGGCGAGATCGCCCCTGAAACGGCCGGCCGGATCAGCAGCGGCAAACGCCGCCGGGGTGCGGCATGATTTATGGCCTGTACCTCAGCGCGACCGGCATTGTCACGGCCAGCCACCAGCAGGACGTGATCGCCAACAACCTGGCGAACGCCGAAACCACGGGTTTCAAGCGTGAACTCGCCCTGACCGAAACGCGCCGCAACGAAGCCCAGGCCATGGCCGCCATGGGCCGGTTCGGCGGGCACAAAGACCCGCTTCTGGACAACATGGGCGGCGGCCAGTTCCTCGCCCCCAGCTTTTTCGACCAGCAGCAGGGCAATCTGGTCACCAGCAGCAATAATATGGACGTCGCCTTCAACGGCACGGGCTTCATCGGCGTGCAGGACAAGGGTGAATTCCGCCTGACCCGCAACGGCTCTCTGTCGCTGGATCGCTCCGGAAATCTCATCACCAGCAGCGGCCAAACGGTCGTCGGGCCCGACAAAAAGCCCATTAAGCTCGACTTGGCCGGCAAAAAACAGTCGGACCTTCGGATCGGGCAGGATGGTGCGATCTATTCGCCCGGTAGTGACTCGCCGATTGCCAAGATGGGTCTGTTCGAGCCGACCGACGCGCAGTCGATCAAACCCGTCGGCGGCAACGTCTTCGCCCCGACCGAGGGCACCCAGCTGGTCACCGCCAAGGGCCAACTGAAAAGCGGAATGACCGAGTCGAGCAATGTCGATCCGGCCACTGAGCTGACTCACCTGATGGAAACGCAGCGTCTTCTGGAAGCCAATGCCAACCTGATCCGCACGCAGGATCAGACCTTGGGACGGGCCGTTAATGACGTCGGCAAGATTGGATAACGCATGGCTATCGTCGCACTGAACTCCGCCGCTACAGGCCTTCGCGCTCTCTCGACGCGTATCGACGTCGTCGCCAACAATCTGGCGAACGCCGAAACGACCGCTTTCAAGCGCAGCCGAATGAACTTCGAAGACCTGATGTACCTCACGCTCAAGCAGCCCGGTGCCCAGAACGCCGCCGGCGAGCTGTCGCCGTCCGGCACCTTCGTCGGTCTGGGCGTGAAAATCAGCAATACGCAGCTGGATCTGGAACAAGGTCCGCTGGAATCGACCAACCGTAACTTGGACGTGGCCATCAACGGGAACGGGTTCTTCCGCATCAAGGTCGACCCGAACCTCGGCGATGGCTTTGCCTACTCGCGGAACGGCAATTTCATCCCGAATAAGGACGGCGAGCTCGTCCTGGGCATGGGCGACGGCTATCGGGTCGACCCGCCGATCAACATTCCCAAGGACGCCACTGACATCAACATCAGCCAGGACGGCGTGGTGTCAGTCCTTCAGGCCGGTTCGACCGCCAAAACTACGGTCGGGCAGCTCAATATCTACCAGTTCGCCAACCCGAACGGCCTGAACCTGCTCGGCGGCAGTATGTACCAGGAAACCGACACCAGCGGCGGGGCGATTGAGTCCAAGCCGAAGGAAAACGCCGCCGGCTACCTGCAACAGGGCTTCCTGGAAGGCAGCAACGTCGATCCGGTGAAGGAACTGGTCACGCTGATCAAAACGCAGCGGTCGTTCGAAATGAACAGCCAATCGATCCAGACAGCCGACCAGGCCCTGCAGACGATCGGCAACCTGCGTCGCGGGTAAGTAACTGACGCGTAGCCGCGAGCTTGCTCGCGTGTGAGGCGTGTGGACACGCGAGCAAGCTCGCGGCTACGCCTGGAATCCTGTGTTCGAAGTCATGGAGGACTTCCTATGTTTACCCCACCCGGCCAAGACCCCACTGCCGTCCGCACGATCCTGATCGTGTTCGTGCTGGCGATGCTCGCCTCGATGTGCAGCCGCCAGATGGCCCACGGGGCCGAGCGATTCCTGCCCGAGGCCCAGACGGCCGCTACGATTTCGCTGCGCGGCGACGCCAGCGTCACCGGCGACGAAATTCGCCTCCGCCAGATCGCCCGATGGGCCGAGACCGACAAGCCCACGCTCGACCCGATCGGCGACCTCGTCATCGCCCGCTTCGGCCCGGGTAAAGCCTTTCGTAATCTCGACTTGGACGAAGTAAAAAACCTGCTTCGCGACGCCGGCGTGAACCTAGCGACGATCGATTTCGTCGGCCCGATCTCCTGCCGGATCGACCGCAGCGACGCCACCTTTGCCCCCGGCAAAGCCCTGGAGCAGGCCGCTGCCCTCCCACAGACAGCCTCGGCCGCCCCGATGGCCGCCGCCGAAACGCCCGATGCCGCCAGCCGCACGCTGCGGCAGATTCTGACGCAAAATCTGGCCGAAAAGCTGAAACTGCCGGCCGAAGACCTCCAGATCACCTTTAAGTCCGGCGACGAAGCCCTGCTCCGCCGGGCCGAGCCGCAGGACAGCTTTGACGTCCACCCGCAACGCGCCGGCAACCTCGGCGACGTCAGTTGGGGCGTCACCATCAGCGGCCAGACGCGTGCCTTCATCACCGCCCATGCCCGCGCCTGGCGGCAGCAGGTGACGGCCGTCAAGCCGCTGAGCGTTCGCCAGATCATTACCGCGGAGGACGTCACCGATCGCCGCACGCTGGTCGACAGCCTGCCGCCCGACGCTTTGCTCTCGCTCGACCACGTCGTCGGGCAGGCCAGCACGCGGGAAGTTGCGACAGGAGCAGTATTTAGCGGCCGCATGGTCGAGCCCGCCCAGATGGTCAAAATGGGCCAGGACGTCACCATCGACAGCACCAGCGGCGGCGTCCGCCTGCTGTCGGCCGCGAAGGCGATGTCCGATGGCACGATGGGCCAAACGGTCCGCCTGCGGAATGAACAGACGCGGCAGGTGTTTAACGGCATCGTGACCGGGCCGAAGCGGGTATCGCTTGGTGCGATCCCGACCAGTGCAACGATGGCAGGGAGCGTGCGATGAAGGCCGTGATGACGAATTGGACCGGTGTTGTTTTGCTGTGTCTCTCCTCCGTCGCCGCGGCCCAGAGTGATTCGCGCGTCAGCCGCCTGCCGGCAACGGCGACCACGAACGTCCCGAGCGGGCCGCCTCCAAGCATTTCCCAGTTGATGCGGTCCAACGGCGGGTCGCTCCGTCGGGCCGCGATGCAGATGCCCGACGATCCCCGCACCGCCAAGCCGGCGGACATGAACTACTTCGCCGTCGCGGAGCAGAAGCCTAAGACCTTGCTGAAGCATGACTTGGTGACGATCGTCATCAGCGAACAGAGCGAGTTCAAATCCGACGGCACGACCGACACGAAGAAGGACAATGCCCTGGACGCCAAGATCGACGCGATCCCGTCCCTGGCGAAATTCACCAGTGCCGGCCTGCTGAATGGCTTCACGCCGGAATTGAAACTGTCGGGCAACCGCAGCTTTAAAGGCGACGGCTCCGTCGACCGCAAAGACACCTTCACCACCCGCGTTCAGGCGGAAGTGGTGGACGTGAAGCCCAATGGCACGCTGGTGCTGCAGGCCCGCAAGCGGATCGTGACCGACGAAGAAGACCAGCTGATGGTCCTCAATGGCGTCTGCCGGGTGCAGGACATCACGCCGGACAACACCGTACTGAGCACGCAATTGTTCGACTTTGACGTCCGCAAGAGCCACAGCGGCGCGGTCCGCGACGCCACGAAGCGCGGCTGGGTGCCGAGATTATTGGACTGGGCGAACCCGTTCTGACGATGAAGAAGCTAGTAGCTGGTGGCTAATGGCTAGTAGCTCAGGAGACAAACCGATGCCCTCTGAGCCACTAGCCACTAGCTACCAGCCACTAGCCCTTATGAAGTTCACTATCCTCAGCCTCCTGCTCGTCTCCTTTGCCTCGGCGGCCCGCATTGCGGACGTCACGGTGCCGAGCAACCAGCGGACGAACGTCGTCACCGGCCTGGGCTTGGTCTACGGCCTCAAGGGCACCGGCGACGGCGGCGACTTCCAGCCGGCCATCCGGATGCTGGCGGCGGCCCTGGCGAAGTTCGATAACGCCGTGAGCGTGGTTGACCTGAAGGCCGTCAAAAACGTCGCCCTAGTCCAGCTGACCGCTACGATCCCGGCCACCGGTGCCCGTGAGGGTGATCCGATCGACGTTTTCGTCACCAGCATCGGCTCGGCCAGCAGCCTTCGCGGCGGCCGGCTGTTCGTCAGCCCCATGCAATTTCTGGCCGGTAAGGACAAACGCATTCTGGTCGGCACCGCCCAGGGGCCAATCGATCTGGAAGACCCGAGCACCCAGGTCACGGCCGTCGTGAAGGGTGGCTGCGTGCTGGATGAGGATTTCCCCGCCGGCCAGATCAAGGGCGACAGCTTCAGCTTCTTCATCGATACGCCCAGTGCGTCGTGGACGATGAGCAGCAACATCGCCAAGATCATCAACGACGGCGAAGACGGCCAACCTTGGGCGGCGGCCGTGAGCGAAAAAGAAGTGGTCGTCCGCATTCCCCCCGGCGAACAGCAATACCCGGCCGGCTTTGTCAGCCGCCTGCAGCAGCTGCCGCTGCCCCTGGTGCCGGCCGAGGCGCGCGTCGTGATCAATGACCGTACCGGCACGATCGTCGTCACCGGCGACGTGGAAATCTCGCCGTGCGTCATCAGCCACAAGGGCCTGACGATCAGCACCGTGCTCCCGACGCCCACGCCCACTCCCCGGGCCCCAGTCGTCAAGACTACGGACGTCGTCGCCCTCGATACGAACAACTCCGGCGGTGCGAAGTTGCAGGACCTGATCAACGCGATGGATCAGCTGAAGGTGCCGGTGGAAGACCGCATCGAAATCATCAAAGAGCTGTACAAATCGAGCAAACTGCACGCGAAGTTGATCATGGAATAGCTGGCGGCTAGCAGCTAACGGCTAACGGCTAGCGGCTGAATGCGGAAGACGAAGGGCACGCCACGCGTGCCCTTTCTTCGTTTTAGCCGGCAGCCGTCAGCCGTAAGCCGCCAGCTCTTTTTTTCTGGCACGCCCGTTGCGTTATCAGACCTAGCGATGATTAATGCCCTGAAAAACCAAGCGAATTCGGCGATTTCAAAATCCGTCGCGCAGGTCTCGCCCCAGAAGGGGGCACAAACGGCGCTAACGAATGGCATGGCCGTCGCCAAAGCGCCGCTGGACGGCGAGCAGCAGCTTCAGAAGCAGGCGACCAATCTCATTGGCCAGACGTTCTTCGGAACGCTGCTGAAACAGATGCGGGATAGCCCGTTCAAAAGTGACCTGTTCTCCGGCGGCCGCGGCGGGCAGGCGTTTTCTGAAATGTACGACCAGCACATCGCGCTGCACATGGCCCAGCGCTCGGGCGCGAAAATGGTCCGGCCGATCGTTAAGAAATTCAAGGCCCAGGCGACCGAAGCGTACGAGCGAAACAAGAACTTCCAGAAGGAGCATTCGAATGTCCCCCACGATAGCCGAGCTTGAAAAAGCCCTCGCCGCGCAGGTCGCGGAACACCGCGTTCTGTTCGCGTCGGTCACGCGTCACCTGGACGCGATGCGCCTGTTTGATCTGAACGCCATCAATAGCGCCGCCGACGCCGTCGAGCAATCGCGGGCCCGCGTGGTGGGGCTCGAGAGTCGACGCCGTGGGCTGATGGCCCAAGTCACCCGCACGCACAAGCTGCCGGACACGATCACGCTCAGCGAACTGGCCGACGCCGTGCCCGCCCACCGCGTGACGCTGCTGAAGCTTCGCGAACAGCTTCGCGGCCTTACTGCTGAGATCAGCGCCAAGAGCGGCGTCAGCAACCGCGTGGCCGCTTCAATGATGGGCCATCTGAACACGGTCGTCCGCCTCATCGCGGGCGCGGTTCGCCAGGCCGCGGTGTACTCCAAGCAGGGCGTGCCGACGGTTGCCGCTCGGGTCGGTGTGATGGAAGCGATTGGGTAATTCATGTCGCTGAACGGACTGCTCAATATCGGGGGCACGGCGCTGGCGGTGAATACCGCCGCGATCCAGACGACTGGCAATAACATTGCCAACGTCGGGAACCCCGATTACGTGCGCCAGTCCGTTCAGCTCGGCACGACCAACGACACCAAGCTCGGGCAGGGCAAGTTTGTTGGCAATGGCGTTCAGCTGGACGGCATTGCCCGGCAGATCAACGAAGCGCTCGAGGCCCGCCTTCGCGGGGCCAGCAGCGACGGCAGCAGCGCCAGCACCCGCCAGGATTGGCTCGGCCGGGTGGAGTCAGTGTTCAACGAACTCTCCGATTCGGATCTGTCGACCAAGCTCAGCACCTTCTACAAAGGCTGGTCGGACCTGGCCAACAAGCCGCAGGATGCCGGGCTGCGGCAGATCGTGGTGCAGAACGCCAAGGACGTGACCGACTGGTTCCACCAGATCGATTCCAGCCTCGGTTCGCTGCAGACGGATCTGAACACGCAGACCAAGGGACTGGCCGACACCGCCGACAGCCTGACGACCCAGATCGCCAAGCTCAATGCCACCATCACCGCGGCCGAGGGTGGCAATCAGGGGGCCAGCGCCAATGGCCTGCGGGATCAGCGTGACGGCCTGGTCAAGCAGCTGGCCGGCCTGATGGATATTCACACCGTTCCGCAGTCCAACGGGGCGACAAACATCTATGTCGGCTCGGAACCGTTGGTCGTCGATGGCAAGTCCAATGGCGTCACGACGGTGTCGGAGCAGGTCGGCACGCACACCGTGCTGCGGGCGGCGTTCAAGAACAACAACAGCGTCATGAAGCTGGCCAGCGGCCAGCTTGGTGCACTGGCTAAAGTCGGCGACACCCTCCGCGGCACGTCCGACCATGTCGACCAGCTCGCCAGCAGCCTGTCGTTCGAATTGAACAAGATCCACTCCAGCGGCCAGGGGCTCAAAGGCATTACCACGGCCATCGGCACCAGCGTGGTAGCGGATTCGACGATTCCGCTGAACTCCGCCGATGCAGGCCTGAAACAGCCGCCGACCAACGGCAGCTTTGTCGTGCACGTGAAGAACACCGCCACCGGCCTGAGCACCAGCACGCTGATCAAAGTCGACCTGAACGGCGACGCCACCGACACCACGCTGGACTCGCTGATCACGCAGATCAACGCCGTCGGCGGCGTGACGGCCGTCAACAATGCGGGTCGCCTGCAGATCTCGGCCGACAACGCACCGGCCAGCGAAATCACCTTCAGCCAGGACAGCAGCGGCGTGCTGGCTTCGCTGGGCGTGAACACCTTCTTCAACGGCAGCACGGCCCGTGACATCAACGTCGCCGACGCCATCAGCAAGGACCCGACGCTGATCTCCGCCGCATCGAACGGCGACAGTGGCGATAACACCGCCGCTCTGGCGATCTCCAAGCTCGACAGCACCGGCGTGAGCTCATTGTCGGGCGCGACGATGAAAGATTCATACGCCGGCATGATCGACAGCCTGGCCGCCCAGACCAGCCAGGCGGCGACTGACGTTGAATCCACGACGGCCGTCATCGGCACCCTGCAGAACCAGCGCGAAAGTATCAGCGGCGTCAGCATGGACGAAGAGGCCGTCAATCTGATGCGCTACCAGCGGGCCTACCAGGGCGCGGCCCGGCTGATCACCGTCGTGGACGATCTGATGAACACCATGCTGAACATGGCGCGGTAACCTTCATGGCCATCCTTCCAGTCAACATCGCCCGCGTCAGCAATCAGCTCCGCACCAGCGTGGGCCTGAGCGCGATACAGACGCAGCAGGCCGCCTTGCTGAAGGTCCAGAACGAACTGGCCACCGGCCGCAAACTGAACACGCCCAGCGACAATCCCGGCGACGCCGCCATGGCCGCGCAAATCCGCAAGACGCTCGAACAGCGGATGTCGTTTTCCGACAATCTCGATGCTTCAAATAATCAACTGAGCGCCGTCGACACGTCACTCGGCAACATCACGGATCTGCTACAGCAGAGTCAGACGCTGGCGTCGGCGAATGTCGGCGATGACGTCACCCAGGACGCTCGAAACGCGGCGGCCGATCAGTTGGACAGCATCTACTCGCAGATGATGGACGTCGGCAATACGAGCTTCGAAGGAAGCTATCTTTTCGCCGGCGACAAACTTGATAAAGCCCCGTTCGAGACCTTTGCCGGCGGAACGCGATTCGTCGGTTCGGAAACCACGCTCAGCAACCAGGTCGATGAATCGACCGACGCGTCCTTCCAGGTCGACGGGGCGAATGTCTTCGGTGCCCTGTCGACCAAGATCGAAGGCAAAACCACGCTCGGCCCGACCGTCACCGCGAGCACGCGATTGAGTGACTTGGACGGCGCGACCAACGGCGGCATTCACAAGGGTTCGATCTCCATCGGCAACGGCACCACGCTGGCCAAGATTGATCTGAATTCGGCCGACACGCTCGGCGATGTCGCCACGGCGATCAACAACGCCGGGCTCGGCAGCGTCACGGCGAGTGTGACCAGCGGCGGCCTGCAAATCACCGGCGGCGGCGGCGAAAGCCTCACCGTCAACGACATTGCCGGCGGCACGGCAGCGGCCGATCTTGGGATCAGCACGCCGACCACGCCCGGCGCGGGCGTCGCCATCAACGCGCTGCCCACCAATGCGAAGGTCACGCTGCTTACTCCGCTGGCCGACCTGAACGGCGGCGCCGGAATCGACACCAGCGGCCTGAAGATTACCAATGGCGGCAAGACGGCGACGGTCGATCTGTCGACCGCGACCACCGTTCAGGACCTGGTGAATGCCGTCAACGGCTCGGGCACCGGCGTTCGCATGGACATCAATGCCGACGGCAACGGCCTGCGGCTGCTGAACACCACGCAGGGCGCTGATCTGAATGTCAGCGAAAACGGCGGCACCACCGCCGCCGACCTGGGCCTCCGCAGCTTCGACGGCAACACCGCGCTGGCCGACATGAACAAGGGGGATGGGGTTCGCACGGTGACCGGTGCCGACTTCACCATCACCGACTCTAACGGCGTGAACACCGACATTGATCTGACCGACACGACCAAGACGGCGCAGGACGTCATCGACACAATCAACGCCAGCGGCGCCAGCGTGACCGCATCCTTCGCCACCAACGGCAACGGCATTGTCCTGACCGACACGGCCGGCGGCGGTGGCACACTGAAAGTCACCAGCAAGAACAGCAGCCAGGCCGCCGCCGATCTGGGCATCGATTCGCCAGCCGTCAGCGGCGTGATCACGGGCAAAGACGTAAACCCCGTCGTGGCCCAAGGCGTCTTCGCCAACATCGATTCATTGCGGACCGCTCTCCGCAGCGGTGACAAGCAGGCCATTACCAAAGCGGCTGAGGGCCTGCAGGGCGACTACGACCGCGTGGTACGAAGCCGCGGCGAAGTCGGTGCCCGCGTTAAGGCCGCGCAGAGCCGGTCGGATCGCATGGACGAACAGAACGTGGCCACGAAGGCGCTGCTCAGCAAGCTGGAAGACACTGACTTCACCGAAGCCGCTTCCCAGTACTCGCTCCTGCAGACCAGCCTTCAGGCCGCGATGCAGACGACGGGGCAGATGATGAAGCTTTCACTGATGGATTATCTCAGTTGAAAAATAAAATCGCATACTCTGGCACGACGATTGCATCTACTATTTTGGTGATGCAAGCAGATCGTTTAGAAAGCAAGGACAGCGGGTGGAGCGCAGCAGTTGCCGCGCAAGACGCGCAAACGCTGCCGAAGCGATCTGGGGTGTGAATAAGTAGTGGATGCGGTGTGGATCACCGCGAAGAAGAGCGTGGACCGGCGGAGCCCGGCACGCGACGCAGCCGCGAAGGACGCGGCAGCGGTTTGAGAAGGATGTGTCGATCGTGACACCGGCGGAGCCGGGCGCGAAGACGGACCGGGCCGCGGAGTTGCGACCCGGTGAGAAGGTTGGACCCTTTGCCCGCCAGGGAACGGCGGGTTTGTGAGCCGGAAATATCCGGCCGTGGGAAATGGAGTTCGCTATGGAGATTGTGACTTCCCGTTTCGGGATTCTTGAGGTCGAAGCCGAACGCATCGTGACGTTCACGAAAGGCCTCCTCGGCTTTCCTGGAAAGAGCCGGTTCGCCCTCATTCAGACGAATGAAGAGAACTACTTTTTCTGGCTTCAGAGCCTGGATGATCCGAGCCTGGCATTCGTCGTGACGGATCCCAGCACGTTCTTCAAGGACTACGAAGTGCCGTTGCGTGAAGAGACGCAGCTGGAACTGGAACTGGAAGACGTCAACACCACGCAGGTGCTGGTGATCTGCAACAAGATCGGCGACTGGCTCACGGGCAACCTGCTCGGCCCGCTGGTGCTGAATGTTGCCAATCAGCTGGCCACCCAGGTGGTGCTGACGGATAAGAAGTGGACTACACGGCAGCCGCTGCTCAAGCTCCACAATGAACCACTCGCCAAGGCTGGTTGAGTTCGTCGGGTTGGAAGCGTTGAACAGTAGGGCACGCGATCGCGTGCCGGGGTGATCGTCAGGTGCACGCGTACTGCGTGGCCTGCAGAGCGCCTCGATTCTTAGTCGGCCGTTCGAGGGCGAAACGGATTTCGCCCGCGCTCACCAGAGCGCACCGGCCCGCGGGGCAATTGTTGTACGCCCCGCATTTGGAAGGAGCCAGCCATGTTAGTCCTTTCCCGTCAGCGGGATGAAACCATCATGATCGGTGATGACATTGAAGTCACCGTCGTGGACATCCGCGGCGATAAAGTCCGCCTGGGCATCAGTGCCCCGAAGGAAATCGCCGTCCACCGTAAAGAAGTGTACGAGGCCATCAAGCGCGAGAACCGCGCCGCGGCCCAGGTGAAACCGGAAGACATCAGCGGCATTGGAAAAGTCGGGCCCAAGCCCGGTGAGTCTGAGCCGAAAGCTTAACCATTTACCCGCGGCCATTGTGAGCCGCCAATCTAACCGGGAAGGCAGGCGTGAGCCGCCGACCCCGTGGGCAACGGACGCCCGCGTATCGTCAATCACGGAGGATTGATCCATGTCCCGCATCAACACGAATGTCAGCGCCCTGACCGCCCAACGCGGCTTGGCCACATCGCAAGGGAAGCTCAATAGCACGCTCGAGCGGCTGAGCACCGGCCTTAAGATTAACCGCGGCGCCGACGATCCGTCGGGCCTGATTGCTTCGGAATCCCTCCGCAGCGAAATCAGCGGCATCAACCAGGCGATCGACAACGGCCAACGCGCTAACAACGTCATCAGCACGGCGGAAGCCGCACTGAGCGAAGTCGGCTCGCTGCTATTGAACATCAAGGGCATGGTCGTCCAGTCGGCCAACAGCGGTGCGCTGTCGCCCGACGAGGTCCAGGCCAATCAGCTGCAGGTCGATTCGGCCGTGCAGTCGATCACCCGCATCAGCAATACGACGACCTTCGCTGGTCTTCGGCTGATCGACGGCAGCCTGGACTATCTCACCAGCGGCGCGAGCAACAGCTCCTTCGATAGCCTGCACATCAACCAGGCGAACTTCGGCCAGGCCACCAACATTCCGGTGAATGTCGACGTCATCACGTCGGCCCAACACGCCGAAGTGCAGTTCCGCAGCTCGGCGATCGCCAAGACGGTGACGCTGGAGATCAACGGTAATGAAGGTGTCGACACGCTGACCTTCGCCAGCGGCACGACCGCCGGCGCGGTGATGAGCGCGATCAACCGCCTGCAGGACGCTACCGGCGTCAAGGCGCACTTGATCAACAGCGCCAACCCCGCCAGCGGCGTGGCGTTCGACAGCACCGGCTGGGGCAGCAAGGCGTTTGTCTCCATCAAGGCGCAGAGCGGCACCTTCGACGTGACCGACGCCAACGGCGACCCCCACGCCCGTGACACCGGTCGTGACGCCCGGGCCACCATCAACGGTGCGCTCACGGTCGCCGACGGCCTGAAGATCAAGGTCGCCACGGCCACGCTCGACATGGAAGTCTCACTGAACGAGAACTTCGGTCAGGGCCAGACTCACTTCGATATCACCGGCGGCGGGGCGTTGTTCCAGCTCGGCAGCAAGGTGACGGCCAACCAGCAGGTCAACATCGGCCTGCAGTCGGTCGCCGCCAGTAAGCTGGGCGATCAGAAGGACGGCTTCCTGAACGACCTGGTCAGCGGCGGCAACGCGGCCCTGGTCGATGGGCAAGCCGCCAAGGCCAGCCGCATCATCGAGAAGGCGATCAGCCAGGTCGCCACGATGCGTGGGCGTCTGGGCGCGTTCGAAAAGAACACGCTGCAGACCAACATGAACAGCCAGCAGATCGCGTTGGAAAACGTGACCGCCAGCGAGAGCAGCATCCGCGACTCCGACTTCGCGAAGGAAACGGCCGAGCTGACGCGCGACCAGATCCTCACGCAGGCCGGCACCAGCGTGCTGGCGACCGCGAACTCCGCACCGCAGCAGGTCCTGAGCCTGCTCCGTGGCGGCTAATCGCTGACCGCCCGATCGCCATAAGTCACTGAAAACGGCAGGAACTTGTTCCTGCCGTTTTCATTTTGATGGTCGACTCCGAACCGCAAT
>JAQGHK010000534.1 GCA_028288875.1 Phycisphaerales bacterium
AACCGTGCTGCACAGCGGCGCGACCAGCAATTGGGAAAAGGTGATTTCCCCGAGCGTCACGTACAACCCGAACGACATGGCCACAATTCTGGCCGAGGCCAAGGCCCAAGGGCAGATCAACGCCCTGGATTACGCCGGCTTCCACCCGTACGGCCACTACACGCCGAATTCGTCAACGGACCAGATCAGCATCAATGCCAAGAAGGCCGCCATGCTCGCCGCCGATTACGGCAAGACGGTCGCTGCCACCGAGTGGAACGTCCGCGGCTTCGCGGTTAGCGGTCAGGATACGGCCTGGGCGAGCGCTATCGCCGAAACGTATGACACCGACATCGCACCCAATTTCGGCATCGCCGTTTACTACGGCATGATCGACAACTGGGAAGGCCGCGGCGGCGACCCGTCGGCCCGCCCGTCCGGCCTGTTCAAGCACTCGGCGTCGTCCGGCATCACGCCGAACTCCAGTTCGGCCGATCTGCTGACCTACTACCGCTCGTCGCTGGTCAAAAACCAGCCGTTCTACGATACGTTCGCTTCATTCTGACCCAGCCCCGTGGCCGGCGGGCAACCCTCGCCGGCCACACCTTTCGATTCGGCGAGCGATCACGCTATGATCCCCCGACCCCCTCGGGGCTATAGCTCAACGGTTAGAGCAGGCCACTCATAATGGCTTGGTTCACGGTTCGAATCCGTGTGGCCCCAATTCGTCGCGTCACTCAACCGGCATCGCGGCAGTGATCTGAAATTGGATATTCGTGCCGCGGAGCACGAGCGTGTCGGCCGTGTTGCTGACCGCGTTCCCGCGGATGGTTTCGATCCGCCGTGAGCCCGTTTTCGGGACATCGATAGTCATCTCATACGGCGCATCGACGCGAACCGATGTGCCATGCGCATCGGTCTGCCATGAGCAATGAATGGTGCCGCGCGGTGTCGGCACGGTGCCGCGCGCCCACCGGACATGGCCAGGATGCGGGGCGACGCGCAGCCGCTCGTATCCCGGTGAGGCCGGAGCGAGGCCCAGCACGTGTTGCGTCAGGAAATACGTCGGCCCGGCCGACCAGCCGTGGCAGTGGCTGCGCGTCATGCGGGGCTGATCGCGCGTGTACATCTCCCAGAACGTGGTCGCCCCGGCTTCCACCTGAGGGCCCCAGTAATCGAGAATCGTGCGAACGAGCTGGTCAATTTTCCCCTCGCGAACGAGGCCTTCGAGCAGGAAGAACATGAAGAACGGGCTGCCGGCGGTGACGAATCCTTCGGGCGCTTCGTGCATGATCTGACCGCACCGCACGGCGCGATCACCGGTGGCCACGCCCGCGATGTAGGCGGCCGTTTGCATTTGCTGGCTGAAGACGGGCGAACGTGTGCCGTCGGCGCGAATGCAGTCGATGTACGCCTGTCGCTGATCGTCCCAGAGTATGCGATTTGTGGCTGCGGCGATGCGATCAGCAAGGCCCGTCCAATGCTGAGAAAGATCAACCCGATCGGCTGCATCGGCCATCGTCGCGACCTGCCGCAGGGCGAGCACCGCCAGGCAATTCAGGTGCGTGATCACGCCATCGGGCGGCGTATCCATCGCCGCCCAGTCGAACATGTTCCACGCGCGCATCTGGAACAGGTTGTCGGCGTTCAGATGTTGTTCGATGCCGGCAACGTTGCGTTCGATCAATTCCAGCATCTCGCCGGCAAAAGCGACATCGCCGGTAAACTCGAAATGCTCCTGTGCCCATCGCATCCACAAGAAGCTCCACGCCGGCAGGACGTTCTGCCAGCCGCTGGGCACTTGGCTTTCAACGATGGGCGACCGGTCCAGACTCTGGCCGGCCAGCCGCAGGGAATGGGCGCTGAGGCGCGGATCGCCATTGATGATCAGATCGACCATCGCCTCATTCCGGCCGTCGCCGACCCAGAATGTTTGTTCGTAACTCGGGCAATCTGTGTACGTATCTTCAGAGCAGCAGGCCACCGATCGAGCGCCCACTTCCCAGATCTGATTGAGTAGCGGATCAGAGCAAACGAACGATCCGCTTCGTGCCTGCGGATAAGTGCTCGTCAGAACGCGAACCGAGCGAATGCGCACTGGGCCGGTGGCGTTGCGCACGCTGAGCCACGTGTAGCGAAACCCGCGCCGCATCAGCGTGCGATACCGCTGCCATCCCGCGCGACAGACATAGCGAAAGCTGTTGTTCATCCCCTCAGCAAGATTGAATCGGCCGTCGGGTTGAATGAATTCGAAGTTGTGAACGTCGATGACGGTGCCGGCCGGCGCATCGAGCTCGATCTCGTGAAAGCCGACGACCTCGCTACCAAAGTCGAGCAGGAAACGCGTGTCCGCATCGGTGGAGGGATGGATGACGGTCCACTCCGGCGATTCGGTCGCCAAGGCATGGACGTTCTCGACGACCGGCTGCTGCTGCGCGATCACACGCTCAGACGCGCAGCGCACGTACACGTCGTCCGTCGCCATCATGTCCGGCGTCAATGGCCGCGCGTATGCCGCGGCGGCATCTGCCCCGGACGGCTCGCCGGCGGACCAGATCGATTCAAAGCGATCGACCGTGGCCTCGGGGAGAAAGTGAAGCGCATCGAGGCCCTTGGGATCGATGCCGCGGACGGCGGGTGCGCGATCCGCCTCAGTGCCGAACGGGCCGAAGGCGATCCACGCCGTCGGCGATGCCGCGCCTTCCCGCGAAGCCGCCAGCCGAACCGGCGAATCAACGCGCGCCGACAGGCTCGCCCACCAGTAATGTTCCATCTCAGGCATCCGGCAGAGCAGCAGGTTCGGTCCGGCCTTCAGTTCCGCGTGCGCGACGCCGGTGTCAGTCTGCTGCAGCGAGAGGTCATCGAACGCCAGCAGCTCGCCGTTCAGCTTCCACTTCGTCAGCGGGCGGTGATGCGGCAAGTGGAATTCAATCCGCTGCGGCCGGTCGGATATCAGATACATGGCCAGCAGCATTCGTCCGCGGGCGACGTTGGCGGATTTGTCTTCGGGGTTCAGTAGATCACGCGGATGGAGCGACCAGACGTGCGTCGCCGGCC
>JAQGHK010000542.1 GCA_028288875.1 Phycisphaerales bacterium
CACGCCGTTACGCGGGCCCTGGCGTGCGGTCGGCAGATCGTGTTGCTGCGCAAGGGTGGTATTCACGAAACCGAAGGCGTCTTCCAGACCGAATACGGCCGCTTCGCATTCTTCCCGACGTGGCTGCATCAGAACATCGATTGGATCAAACCGGCCGACCGTGGCGATGCAGTCGCCCGGACCAGCGAACCGGACGAACTACCGATCGAAGCCTGGGGCGAGGTGACGAACATTGCGTTGATCCCATCCCGACCGGCTATGGATGCGCTGGCGGATCAGCACATTTACCTGCCGCCGCTGATCGATATGCGGTTCAGTTACAAGCCGCACAACCCGTTGTACCTGCTCCTTGTCCGCGCCTGGCGGTTGAGTAGCCCGATCACGATCGCCAACACGCCGGCGTATGCGGGCTGCCGAAGCTGGGTGCCGTTGGATAAGTCGATCGACGTCACCGGATCGACGGCGGCTCTGGACGACGCGACGTTCAATCGTCGTCGCCAGCACATTCTTGATACCTTGGCCAAGCACGGCGGCGGGGCGGCGTGATCTACTTCAAGTGCAAGCTTTGCCGTACGGATCTATCCGCCGACGACGCGTTGGCTGGCCGGCAGATGCGCTGCCCGAATTGCCTGACGGCCGTCACCGTGCCTGCCGCCGAACCCGAACCCGTCGCCGCCCGCGCTGAACCCGCGCCGGCCGCTGCGCAAGCCCCGGCCCGGCCAACGGCTACGGCGACCGCTCGATCCGCTTCGTCCACGGTCACGGCACCAACATCGGCACCACCGCTCGCAGCCCCGCCGATCAAGCGCCCGCCGCCGACGCAGTACGGCAAGCGGTACGGCTTCAACTGCGTCTATTGCTCGTCCCGCCTCGAAGCCACCGAAACCATGGCCGGCCATGAGGGCCAGTGCCCGACCTGCGGCAACGCGATCGTCATCCCGATCATGGATCGCCATGGCCGGCTAATTGATCCGGTGACGAAGGAGATCATTAAGCAGGACCCGCACCCCGTCCACGCGTACGCGGCCGCGGGCGAGCGGGCGCCGGCGATCATTCGTGATGAGAACGGCATTCAGATGATCGTCTGCGCCAAGTGCCGCCGCGCCAGCCCGATCAACGTCAACAACTGCAAGCACTGCAGCATGCCATTCACCATGGAAGGCACCGCCCCGGAAGCGGCCGGTGCGGCGAGCGGATTTGCGACGGCGGCGCTGGTGCTGGGCATCATCGGCGTGCCATTCTTCTGCACGGTGATCGTGCCGCTGCTGGCCATCGTGTTCGGCGGCATCGCGCTCTCCAAACTCGGCGAAGACAAGGGCGGTCGCGGTCAGGCGATCGCGGGCCTGGTGTGCGGCATCGTCGGCGTCGGCATCGCGATTATTTGGTACGGGCGCTGACATTCATCCTTTGATCGAACTCCGGCGGCTGAGGCGCTTCAAAGGTAATCGTTTCGCCCGTCCGCGGGTGCACCAGTTGCAGGCGAACCGCCGCGAGCATCAATCGTTCGGCGGCGGCGCCTTCATACAAACGGTCGCCAATGATCGGCCAGCCGCGGCTGTGAAGGTGCGTGCGGATCTGATGCTTGCGGCCCGTTTCCAGCGTCACCGTCAGCAGTGTGTACGGCTTTTTGTACGTCTTCACTTCGTAATGCGTGACGGCGGGCTGGCCGTTGTTGGAGGTGGTCAGGTGCACCGTGCCATCGACGTGTTCGATCAGCCGTGACTTGATCTCGCCCGTCGGCGGATTGATCTTCGCCGCCACGATCGCGGCATACGATCGGCCGGCGGAGTGATCGAAGAATTGGTTCTTGAGTGACGCATGCGCCGCGTTGTTCAGGCTGAAGACCAGCAGGCCACTGGCATCGGCATCAAGGCGATGCACGAGGCCGACCTTGGCGCGTGGTCGTTCGACGGCCGCCCACGCGCGAGCGATCGCCAGCGCCGTCGGCCGTTTCTCTTTCGGCGTGCTGCTGGTGATCAGGCCGGCGGGTTTATCGATCACCAGCAGATCGTCATCCAGGTGAACAATCGGGAAAGGGGGTCGCAGGGCGGCGGGGGGTTTTTCCTCGCCGATGCGGACGGCATCGCCCGGCGCGATCGGCATGCGGGCGATCTTGTTCACCTTGCCGTTGACCCGCACGCGCCCGTCGGAAAGCAGCTTCCGCAGATCCGATCGTGATCGCCCCGGCAACTTCCGTTCGAGCACTTCCAGCAATGACATGATGACAGGACTTTCCACGCTCGCCATTCGACGCGCCCGCCGCTTCGCGGTCAACGCCGGCCCTTGCCGCGCGTATCTTATTACGGAGCTTGAGACGCATGATTTCAGCAGGTTTTTCGGCCAGATATTCCATTATCGCGGCAATCGGTTTCGTTTTCGCGTCGGGCGCATTGGCCGTTGCGAAGACGGCGTCCCAGCCATCCTTGCCCGCGATGAAGCCCTCCGCCGCCACGCGCGCGGCCGGCAGCCAAGGCGGCCCGCGCCAGTACTTGGACAAGCCCGCCGCCTGGTACGGCAGCGATGAAGCCAAGGCCGTCGCCGCCATCGTGCTGACCCACCAAGCCGCGCTCGGCGGCTGGCCGAAGAACATCGATACCACCGCCAAGCCCAGCACGCAGTCGGCCGATCAGATCCACGGCACCTTCGACAACAACGCCACCTTCGACGAGATGCGCCTGCTGGCGAAAATCTACGACGCCACGCACGACGAGCAATACAAGAAAGCGGTCGAACGCGGGATGGATCTGATCTTCATCTCGCAATACCCGACCGGCGGCTGGCCGCAGTCGTATCCGCCGGACAAGAGTTATCACC
>JAQGHK010000569.1 GCA_028288875.1 Phycisphaerales bacterium
GTGCAGGGCCGCACGTTTAACCCGCAGCTGTTCCCGCTGGGCGTGTGGGCGACGATCGTCGCGGCGATTTTGGCGGCGGGGCTGCTGCGCTACACTAAGCTCGGCCGGCGCATTTACGCCGTCGGTTCTAACGAAGCCACGGCCCGCCTCTGCGGCGTGCCGGTGGCGCGCACCAAGATCATCGTCTACCTGATCGCCGGCCTGTTCGCCGGTCTCGCGGGCGTGCTGGAATTCAGCAAGCTGAACATGGGCCAGCCGACGGGCGCCCAGGCGTACGAACTGTACGTCATCGCCGCCTGCGTGATCGGCGGCACCAGCCTCACCGGCGGCGTCGGCACGGTCTTCGGCACCGTGATCGGCGCGATGATCATCGGCGTCCTGAACGCCGGCGCACAGCAGGCAGGCTGGGAAAAGTGGGTGCAGGAAGTAACGATCGGCGTGATCATCATCGCGGCCGTGGCGTTGGATCAGCTTCGTAATCGTCGGCGGAGCTAATTCACGGCAGAGTGGAAACGGCGAATGTTTTTCCCTGATCGTCCCATTCTCCGATAGCCGCCTTGTGGGCGACACTCCATTCGGAGGATTCCCATGGCCGCTCGCATTCATCTGGACACGCATCATCACGTCGGCGCCGTCGATCGCCGCATCTTTGGCGGGTTCGCCGAGCATCTCGGCCGGTGCATTTACGAAGGCATCTACGACCCGACGAACAAACACGGCCTGATCGATGCGAACGGCTTCCGGACCGATGTCATCGCCGCGCTCAAGCCGCTCGGCATGCCGATCATGCGTTACCCCGGCGGCAATTTCGTCAGCTGCTACGACTGGCGCGACGGCGTCGGCTCGCGCGACAAACGGCCGGTGCGGCGCGATTTCGCCTGGCACTCGCTCGAGAGCAACCAATTCGGCACCGACGAGTTCATGCAGTGGTGCAAGCTCGCCGAGACGGAGCCGATGATGGCCGTCAACCTCGGCACGGCCGGTGCGGAGGATGCCGCGGCCCTGCTAGAATACTGCAATCTCGCACCCGGTTCCTATTGGTCTGATCAGCGCAAGGCGAACGGCCACGCCGCTCCTTACAACGTGAAACTCTGGTGCCTTGGCAACGAAATGGACGGCCCCTGGCAGGCCGGCCACGTGCCCGCGGCCGAGTACGGCTGGCGCGCGCGGGCCGCCGGCGCGATGATGAAGGGGCTGGACTCGACCATCGAAACCATCGCCTGCGGTTCCTCCGGCTACGGAATGGCCACGTATCTGGCCTATGACCGCGAAGTGCTGGAAGTAGCTTGGGACAGCGTCGATTACATTTCCGCCCATCGCTACAGCAACAACAGTGCCGGCGATTCCGCCGGGTATCTGGCCGAGGGCGTCGAGATCGACCGCGTGCTGGCGGACTACGCCGGCATGCTGGCGTACGTGCGTGGCACGAAAAAGTCAGCCAAGCAGGTGTACGTATCCTTCGACGAATGGAACGTCTGGTACCACAGCCACGCCGGCCCGCAGGATAACAAGGAGTGGAAGTTCGCCCCGCACATTCTGGAAGATTGGTACAACCTGGAAGACGCCCTCGTGTGCGCACAGTACCTGAATGCTTTCATCCGCCGGGCGGACATCGTGAAGATCGCGTGCATCGCGCAGATCGTGAACGTGATCGCCCCGATCATGACTCGGCCCGACGGCCTGGTGCTGCAGACGATCTACTACCCGATGATGCTGTTTTCCAAGTACGTGACGGCAGGCTCAATCTCACTGTCCGTTGGTTTGGAATCGCCGACCTACGCCGCCGGCAAGCGCGGCACGGCTCCGGCGCTGGACGTGTCGGCCACCTTCGATCCGGCCGATGGCGTGGTGACTGTATTCTGCGTCAACCGCGACGCGGCTGGTGCAATTACCACAACGATCGACCTGGCCGATCGCGAAATCGCTGGCGTCGCGGCGACGCATGAGTTGGCCGGCAGCGACCTCAAGGCCGGCAATACGTTTGATGCGCCTAATCGCGTGACGCCGACGGCCGGCAAGGCCGTTGTCGACGGCGGCCGCGCTCAGATCACCGTGGCGGCGACCGGGTTTGCTGTCGTGCGACTGTCGACGAAGGCCCGTTAAGACTTGCCGTCGTCGCCGTCGCGGGCAGAATGCGTGGCGACGAGGAGCAAATCAGTGGGCCTAGCCGAAGACTGGAAGAATCCGCCGAGCGAATATTCGTTGATGCCGTTCTGGTTCTGGAACGATGCGCTCGATGCCGATGAACTGCTGCGCCAGATCGATTCGTTCGAACGCAACGGCGTACACGGCTTCGTCATTCACCCGCGCGTCGGCCTGCCGCGCGATCTAGGATGGATGAGCGAGAAACTGCTGGGCTTCTATCGCGTTGCGATCAATGAGGCCGCCCGGCGCGGCATGAAGGTGCTGCTGTACGACGAAGGAATGTATCCGTCAGGCTCGTCCTGCGGGCAGGTCGTCGAGCGATGGCCGGAATTGGCGTGTCGGTGTCTAGCACTGCACGATCCGGCGACGCCGCTGCCGGCGAATGCGAATGTGGTCGAGACGATCGTCGACGCCGACGGCCGGCAGCAGTTGGTGATCGATCGGCCAGCGAATTCGATTATCCGCGGCCTGCATTACATCGGTGAAGGCCCGGCGGAGGACGAACCGCCGGCCGGGGATATTCTTAACCCCCGCACGACGGATGCGATCATCGAACTGGTCTACGACCGCTTCCGCCGCGAATTTGGTGAACACTTCGGCAGGACGATTCTCGGTATCTTCACCGACGAGCCGAATCCGCTCGGCCGCCTGCGCGAGCGCGGCGTGATGCCGGGCACGGCGAACATCCTGCCAGAGATCAGCCGGCTGCTCGACTATGAGTTTCGCCCGCATCTGGCATCTCTGTTCTCTAAAGACGAATCGGCCAAGCAATTCAAAGACGATCACCGTCGGGCGATCCGGCTGCGGCTGGAAGAGACGTGGTACGCGCCGCTCGGCGAATGGTGCGGCAAGCACGGCATTGCGCTCTGCGGCCACCCCGATGCCGGCGATGAAATCGGCGTGCAGCGGCACTTCCAAATTCCGGGCCAAGACCTCGTCTGGCGCTGGGTCGCCCCGGACACGGCCAGTGCGCTCGAGGGTCCTGAGGCCACGCAGGGCAAGTGTTCGTCGTCCGCGATGATCCACGCCGGCCGGAAGCGCAATAGCAATGAATTCGCAGGCGCATACGGGGCCGAGACGACGTTCGAAGAAGTGCAGTGGTTGGCCAACTGGTGCCTGATCCGCGGCGTGAATTTGCTGATCCCGCACGCGTTTTACTATTCCATCCGTGGCCCACGCAAGGACGAACGCCCACCGCAAGTCGGGCTGCACACGCCGCAATGGAATGATGACTTCAAGGACTTCGCCGAGCATTGCCAGCGCCTTTGCTGGCTCAATGCGAACAGCCGCCACGATTGCGACGTAGCCGTGCTGACCCATGACGACCGCTGCCCCTGGCCGGCCGCTGCGGCGATCCAACGTGGCGCGCGCGACTTCAATTATCTCGACCCGTACACGCTGCTCGACCGAGCCGAGGTAACGCCGGAGGGCATTCGCATCGCCGGGATGACGTATCGGCTGCTGGTGATCGACGGCGACGCGGCGCTGCCGCCCGACATTCAACAGAAGCTGCACCCGATGATCGATACCGGGCACGCGGTGCGGTTCACTGCGTCGCCGGCCGATGGCAGAATCGCTGTCGTCGATGGCCCGGCCTTGTTGGAGACTATCGATCGGTTCTCAGCCGTCCGATTGCGCGTGCGATCGGCGGATGATTTCTTGCGAGTCCGGCAGGTGGAACTGGATGGCCAGCGATTGGTCCTGGTCTTTAACGAAAGCCTGCAACGCAACGCGGCGGTGCACTTCGACGGTGCGACGGTCGTCGAATGGGCCGGGGAAGATGTGGCATCGCCACTGCCGTCATCGGTGTCCATTGCACTGGCTGCCGGGGCACTGCGAATCTTCCGCCAGCTCTAAGCGCATCGACGTCACTCGTTCGTAAAATGTTTGTGCCGGCCGACGGCCTTCGGTAGACTGACCGGCGGCCGATGTATCGGCTGAATTCGCATGATTCGACTCGCGCCACTCGTCTTTCGGAACCTTCTTCGCAACCGTCGGCGCAGCCTGCTTACGCTGGCCAGTTCGGCGGTGTCGCTGGCGTTGCTGGCCATGCTGCTCGCGGTTTATCAAGGCTTTTTCTACGGCGAAGATTCGTCGCCATCTGAGGCACGCCGCGTCATCTGCCGCCATCGCGTGTCACTCACGCAGGCGTTGCCGGCCAGCCATCAGGCACGCATCGATTCGGTGCCTGGCGTGGTCATTTCCTCCGCCTGGACATGGTTCCAAGGGAAGTACCAAGACGAACGGCCGGAGAATTTCTTCGCCCGCTTCGCCGTCGATGCTGATCGGATCTTTGAACTGCGTCAGGACTGGCAGGCGCCGCCGGACCAAATCAAAGCATTCAAGCAGAGTCGCACCGCCTGCGCTGTCGCTCAGAAGATCGCGACGCAGCACAACTTTAAAGTCGGCGATCGCATCACCATCAAGGGCGACATTTATCCGGTGAATCCGGAACTGACCATCGCCGCCATCTTCCAGCACCCGGCTAATACAGAGTGCCTGATTTTCCATCGCGACTATCTGACCGAAATGCAATCCAAGTCGGCGACTTCGCGCGATACGGTCGGCACCTTTCTGCTGCTGGCGGACAAGCCCGAAAACGTGCCACGGATTTCCAAGGCCATCGACACGATGTTTGATAACGACCCGGCCCCGACGCGCACTGAATCTGAAAAAGAGTTCGGCCGATCGTTTCTGGCGTTTCTCGGCAATATCAAAATGTTCCTGGCCGCCATCTGCGGCGCGATCTCGTTCACGATCCTGCTCGTCTCGGCGAACACAGTGGCGATGTCAGTCCGCGAGCGAACGCGGGAACTGGCCATCCTCCGCACGCTGGGCTACGCGCCGGGTGAAATCCTGTCGCTGGTATTAGCTGAGTCGGTGCTGATCAGCATTCTTGGCGGGGCGGTCGGGCTGGGGCTGGGCGCATTGCTCGCCAAGGGCGCGCAGGCCGGGTCAGGCGGGTTCCCGGTGCCGGGCGTGAAGTGGCAGGCCGTGCTGATCGTGATGACGATGGCCGTCCTCATCGGCTTCCTGGCGGCGGTGGTGCCGGCCATCGGTGCGTCGCGGAAGAACGTGGTCGAATCGTTGCGGTTTGTGGGATAATCGATGGGCGTACCGATCAATTACAACATCCGGAACCTCGCCCAGCGCAAGGGCACTACGCTCATGACCGCGCTGGGCATCGGCCTGACCGTGGCCGTGCTGGTGATCGCCATCGCGCTCACCACGGGCCTGAGCAGCGTGTTCGCCGGCA
>JAQGHK010000580.1 GCA_028288875.1 Phycisphaerales bacterium
GAAGCGCCGCCCGGGCGTATCGCGGTTGATGGACTGGAGCAAGGCGTTCAACTTGCGGTTCGCCCCGCCGGACGAGAGCAAGTTTCCGGCATTGCGGCTGGCGATGCGCGTCGCCCGAGAAAAGGGAACCTTGGGCGCGGTGATGAACGCTGCCAACGAGGTGGCCGTCGAGGCATTCCTGGCGGAGCGGATTCGGTTCGGAGCGATCGCCCGGCTGGTGGAAACCGTCATGGATGGCCACGCCGTGATCGCCTCGCCGACCTTGGACCAACTGCTTGCGGCCGACGGGTCCGCCCGCGAGGCGACGCGGCGATTGATTGAAGTGGCCTGATCCCGCCCGCCGGCCGCCATTATGGGACGGCCGTTTCTGCATCCATTTACCGGCAAAACTTATATGCCCCGCCCGGGCGCCCGCGACAGACGGCGGGCGTTTTATCACGTATAATCAGGTACGCATGAGTTTCAGCTACGTGTTTAACATTGTGCTGGTCGCCTTCGCTTTCGGCTTCGTGATTTTCTGGCACGAGCTCGGCCACTTCCTCGCCGCCCGCTGGGCCGGTGTTCGGGTGGAACAGTTTGCCGTCGGCATGGGGCAGGCTGTTTTCTCCTGGCGCAAAGGGATCGGCTTCCGCCCTGGCAATACGCAGACCGAATGGGATCGCCGCGTCGATGAAGAAATCGGCAAACGCGGCGCGGGCCGCCTGCCGGCGGAATATTCGCTCCGCGAGCGCTATGACATTGGCAAAGAGATCGGCCTTGGCGAGACGGACTACCGCTTCAACTGGATTCCCCTCGGCGGTTACGTAAAACCAACCGGCCAAGACGATCTTCGGCCGGCCTCGCTGGTTGGCGCCGACGATCCGCACGCGTTCGGCGCCAAGCCCGTCGGCAAGCGCATGGT
The DNA here is from genome assembly GCA_028288875.1 of Phycisphaerales bacterium. GTDB lineage: Bacteria > Planctomycetota > Phycisphaerae > Tepidisphaerales > Tepidisphaeraceae > RYN-431. The sequence goes on from JAQGHK010000580.1 coordinate 902, forward strand.
GATCATTTGCGCGGGTGTGATCATGAACGTGATCCTCGCGTTCGCGCTCTACGTGGTGCTGTTCCTGCACGGATTCAATGCCCCGCCGACCGTGATCGGCTTTGTGATTCCGGGCTCGCCGGCACAGGCGGCCGGGTTGAAATCGGGCGATCGCATCGTCGCCATCGACGGCCACCTTCAACAGGATTTTACGAAGCTGAAGATGAACACTGCCCTGCTCCGCAGTGATGAGCCGGCCGTGTTCACGATCGATCGACCCGGCGAGGGCGAACTGAAAAAGCCCGTCACGCCAGTCAAAAGCACGATCGAATTCGGCATGTCGTCGATCGGCGTCTCCGGCGCCGGCTCGCTTGAAGCGGCCATCGGCCTAGACGCCGAACCCGACCTGATCTCGCCCGAACTCGACGCAATGCCGGCCAAGAGCCGCGTCGTGAAGATCGGCGACCAGGACGTCTCGAAAGAAAAAGATGATCACCTGTTGAACGTCGCGGCGGCTGCCGCCGCGGGCCGGCCGGTGCCAGTGACGATTCGTCTGGCCGATGGCTCGGAAAAGCCGTACCTCGTTCAGTCGTCCATGATGCGCACGTTCAATGCGGCGGTGAAGCAGGACACCCGCTCCATCGCCGGCCTGCAGCCACGCATCCGCGTGACCGCCGTTCAGCGCGGCGCGCCGGCCGACAAGGCCGGGCTGAAGCCGGGCGATGTCATCGCTCAGGTGGCCAGCGTCGCCTCGAACGAGAGCCTGAGCCCGCCGACGATTGATCAGTTCGTCCAATGGACCGCCGAAGCGGGCAAGGCCGGCAAGGCCATCCGCATCACGGTGATTCGCGATGGCAAAACGCTCGATCCGATTCAGGTCGACCCGACTTTGAAGGTCGGCCATGACTTCCGCATCGGCGTGGTGCCGGACCTGGACCTCGGTGAGCCCGTCGTGGCCAACGTGATCGATGGTTCGCCAATGCAGACGCGTGTGAAACGCGGCGAGCGAATTGTCTCGATCGGCAGCACGCCCACGGCCGACTGGCCCGCGGTGCTGGCGGCCTTGCGGTGGGCCAAGGGTCCGATCGACATGCACTTGTCGTCTGAGGCGGGAGAGCGAACTGTCAGCGTGGATCTCGGTGAGAACGAAAAGCAGTCCCTGGCCGCCGTGGCGTTCCAGCCGATGTTGCCGCTGGCGCCGCTGATTACGCCCCGGATTACGAAGAACCCACTGGAAGCGGCGGCATGGGGTTACGAAGAAACCAAGGCCTCGCTCTTCCAGGTCTACGTGACCCTCAGCCGGTTATTTGAAGGCCAAGTGCCGCTCAGCAACCTCAGCGGCCCGGTCGGCATCTTCACCGCCGGCACGAGCGCCGCCAGCCGCGGCATCGATTGGCTGATCTGGTTCACCGCGCTGATCAGTGCGAACCTGGCGGTCGTGAACTTCCTGCCGATCCCGATCGTCGACGGCGGCCTGTTCACGTTCCTGGTGGCCGAAAAGATCACCGGCAAGCCGCCAAGCCCGAAGGTGCAGACGGCGGCGCAGATCGCCGGCATTCTGCTGCTGGGCAGCCTGTTCCTGTTCGTGACGTATCACGACATCCTGCGGCAGTGGGGATGATCGCGGATCGCGATTAATGAGACGAAAAACAAAGTGGGCCGGCGAGATTCTCGCCGGCCCACTGCTTTCTTGGCGTGCTTAACGGCGAGCATGCTCGCCGGCTACACGTGGCGATTTAGATGTAGTACATCTCTTGCTGCCCATTGCTGCGGGCGTTGATGTCTTCGATCAGTTCCTCGAGCGTGATGTTGTCGAGAACTTTGTCGGTGGCATCGGTCAGGCGTTGGTTGATCAGGTGGACGGCGATCTCGCCGGGCGAGCGTTCCTGTGGGGTTTCGTCGTCGCGGGCGCTGAGGCGTCCTTCCAGGCGGCGGATGACGTCGCCGACGCGGATGTCCTTGGGTGCTTTCGTCAGACGATACCCGCCGCCGCTGCCGACTTTGCTTTCGAGGAAGCCGCCCCGCCGCAGGGCCAGCAGGATCGATTCCAGGAACTTGTTCGGCAGTTCTTCCTGCTTGGAGAGATCGCGCGATTGCACGTAGTGCGCCGGCCAGAGCCGGGCGAGTTGGACGATCGCCCGCAGTCCGTATTCGGTTCGTTTGGATAGCCGCACGTCATTCTCCTAGTTAACCAGTAGACTTTAGTCGGATTATTTGGCAAATCAAGGCGGTTGGGTTCGGTCCGACCATGGCGTCATTTGAGGCGTGCGACAAATTAAGCCGATTAAATCGGGCAGCGGATGAATCGTACAAGATATGATGTCCGCCAAACCTCCGACGGATCGGAGAGTCTTATATAACGCTGTATGTCGTTAGCAGTTGCCACCAAAGCCGCCAGTCGTGACCGCCGCCTGGACGTGCTCCGCGGCCTTTGCCTCTTCGACATGGTGCTCGTCCACCTGCTCGAGCAGAACGTCCACACCCCATGGGCCGTTAACGAAGCCGTGATGCACTGGCTGCGTTTCGCCGCCGGCGGGTTTGTGATGACCTCCGGCCTGTGCATCGGGGCGATTCACTTTCAACGCGCCCTTGATCCCGCCAAGCGCCTCAAGACCTATCGCTCGCTTTTCCAGCGAGCCCTCTTCGTCCTTGGCATCCACTACTTCGCGTCGATCCTCACGCTGATCCTGATCCCCATCCACGGCCAGCCGGTCTATCAGGTCGGCCAGATGCTGTGGGACGTGCTGACCTTCCACGCCGGATATGACCTGCTGCTGTTCTATGTGTTCATGCTGGCGGTGTCCCCGCTGATCATTGAAGCGATGAGTCGGGCGGGCGTGATCGCCGTCCTTGTCGCGAGCCTTGGCGTGTTTTTCTGGCGATATGACAACCCTTACCTGTCGCTCTGGGCCATTGAAAATCACTTCCCGCTGATCCGTTGGCAGTTGATCTTCGTCATCGGCATGGTGCTGGGATCGAAGCTGAAGGCTTACGACGCCCTGCCGGCCGAGCGGAAATGGCAGCTCTTGGGGTCCGCCATCGCGCTGGCCTTGAGCATCGATATTCTCTCCGCCGCCGAGCGGGCCGGGTTCTTTACGCTGCCGTGGTACTTGGCCGTGACGAAGATGCCGCTGTCGCTGCTGGAAGTGATGCGATACCTCAGCCTCGCGGTGGCCGCCGGCGTGGCGATGGATCGCGCGTGGCACTGGTTCGGCAATACGACGGCCCAACGCATCCTCGCGGCCGTCGGCGTACAGAGCCTCATGCTGTGGGTCGTCCACGTGCCGGTCGTAGCCAACGTGTCCCCGCTTCCGTGGCCGATCGCGATGGTGTCGGCATGGGCGCTGGTCTGGGCCGCCGCCGTCATCGGCAGTTGGCTGACAAAGCAGTGGAACGAGCACATTCAATCGCTGCCGCGCCTGGCGTACGTCGTGCCGGCCGTCGGTTCGCTGATGATCAGCGCATTGTTGTTCCGCATGGAAGTGCCCCGCACGGCGGATGGCACGCTGGCGTCGGCCGAGGCGTCGGATGAGTCCGTCTTCTTCACCGGCGATGGCACGGAT
>JAQGHK010000593.1 GCA_028288875.1 Phycisphaerales bacterium
ATCATCGGCAGGCTGGCTTCGCGTTGACTGTTGGAAGTCAGGGAATTAGCTGCGACGACGGCGGGTGAGCGCAAGTCCTACGGTGGCTACGGCGGCCAACGAGGCGGGCTCCGGCACTTCGCCGACAGCGCTGGAGACCGACGTGGCGTACGCCCGAACGTAATCGACCTGCATGTCGGTAGTGCTGTCTGTGATCGACCCGTAGCCGGCGGCGGGAACCGTGCCGGCCCAGGAATTGTTGATCACTTCTGAGCTGAGAATCATGTACTGCGTGCGGGCCGAGATGGCCGAGGCGACCGTCCAGACGAGCTTGTCGTCAAAGTAGAAGCCGTAACCCAGCGGCGACCAGCTCAGGCCGTACGTGTGCCAGGTATCGTCGGCCATGCCGGGGGTGGCGCTGGCGGGCTGATACTTCAGCAGCGCCTTGGCATCGGTGCCGTAGCCGTCCCAGTGGAGGGCGTTGTGCACGCGGTTGGAAATATCGTTGCCGCCGTTGTCGACGGAGCGGGCTTCGACGACGTCGATTTCCGTACCGGCTACTGCGGTGTTGCCGACGGGCGTGCCGACCGTCGGCGACTGCACCCAGAACGCCGACCACTGGCCGGGCGCGCTGTTGAACTTAATCTTGGCTTCGAAGTAGCCAAACTTCTGCGAGAACAGGTTTTCCGTGCCGATCATGCCGGTGTAGTTCACGCCGGTGTCGGAGTAGGTCTTGATGGTCAGATCGCCGTCGGCCACCGAAACGGCGGCGGGCGTGTTGACTGCGTTATTGCGAAGGCCGGTCTTGCGGTAGCCCCACTTGGTGGCATCGAGGGTTGTGCCGTTGAAATCATCGGCGAAGGTCTGGGTCCAGGCGGGCAGGTTGTCCGTCACGATGGAGGCCGACGCACTGGGGAGCGGAACCGCCAGAAGTGCGGGAACAGCAACGGCATAAGCACACTTCGACGAAATACCCGGCATAACAACTCTCCTCATGCGGACTAATTCATGGCAAGTGGAGGGGTTTTATCCGATTGGACGGGCAGATGAAAACTTTTTCTGATATTTCTCACGAGAAAAGTCGCGATTTTCGGCCAATTGTCGGGTGTTGTCGCGGCCGTGGGGCGCACGCCACCGCCTGAAATCGATCGATTCTCCGGGCTTTCGACCGATTCTGCGAAGTGCCCGCCGAGCGGTCGTTCATTTGTAAATGTTTAAAGTGGGATCGAGTTATCGACAGGCATTGATCCATACGCCTGTCGATAACTTTGCCCGCGCGCCCGTGGGCCCGAGCTCATTGGCTTGATCCGATAGGACCACGCCCTATTCTCGGGACGGAGGTCCGCTCATGTTCGTGCACGTGGTCTTATTCTGGATGAAACCCGACGCCCCCGCCGCCGGTCGCGAGCAGTTGGCAAATGATTGCCGCGAATTGCTGTCGCAGATCCCCGGCCTGACGCTGCTGGAAGTCGGCCACCCCGCGATGACGCCGCGTGAAGTCGTCGACAACAGCTACGACGTCGGCCTGCTGACGGTCTTCAAAGACTCGGCCGCCCATGATGCTTATCAGACGCACCCGCTGCACTTGAAGTTCATCGAGCGCAACAAGGCTAACTGGGACCGCGTGAAGATTTACGATTTCAAGTGATCCGGCGTCACGAAGCTGTGATCGACGCGATCAATGGACTAGCTCGGTCGCCGCAAGGCGGACCACCGAGAATGTCAGCGCGAAGAAATAGGCGTCCGTCCAGTTGCTGAGCAAACCCGCCCTGCCGCCGCGCGCGACACGGCGGCGGTTCAGCGCGTCGATCACAAATGCGACAGCCACCGGAACCACGATCACGTACACCACGCGAACCGCGAACCACGGGATCAGCGGATGCGGAAAGAGCGCCGTGCTCGCCCAGCCGAGCAGGCCGCCCGCGATGACGAGCAGCACGCTCAGCAACACGCCACGCGTCGGGCCGGGGAAGCCCGCAAACATCCAATTAAAGAGCCAGTTGAAGAGCAGTTCGCCAAACACATTGACGACGAGTTCGAAGATCAATTCCAGGAGGCTGTCCATCGATCAACTCCCCCAACTGCCGCCGCGTCCGTCTCAGCAAATCGCATGAATTATTTGGCCAGCGTCGCCACGATGCGCCAGACGACGTGCGGGCTGAATGCCCGCGCGAAACCCTTGTTGAACTCTGCCACGATCTGATCGAAGCGCGGCGTGTACGGCAGGCGATCGCGCTTGCCAACGTCGTCGCCGAGCAGATCGCGCAGGCGTTCCTTGTCGGCCTTTTCAAGAATCGGCGGCTTACTGGCGGCCGCGCCGAGTTTGGGAAGCTTGCCGGCCTTGCGCAGGCGGAGCAGTTGCAGCCACACCGCATTGTGATCGGGCTTCTCGCGCGGGGACTGGCGGGCGTACATCGTGTGCAGACGCTCAAAGTGCGGCGTATACGGCAGATCATCCGCGGTGCGGCCGATCTTCTCGTAGACGGCGATCAGCGCGGCGCGATCGATCGAAGAATCTTCCGGCGGCGCGTCTTCAAAGAGTGCCCCGCCGGCCGGCGCGGCGGTGACGCCGCCGCTGTCGCCTTGGTCGGCGATGGCGAGCACGTGGCCGAAGGGATCGCGGATCGTCGCGCGGTGGCCCTTGCCGGAGAGTTTCGGCATCGTCAGGAACGCGATACCGAGTTCCTCACGCCGTTCATACACCGCCTGCACGTCGGCGACGCCCAGCACCACTTCCACATCCGGCCGCTGTTGATCGTCGTGCAACACCAGTTCAGTATTGCCCTGACAAAAGCGCAGCGCCGCCGCGTGGCCGGTCTGGCGATCGAGGCGAAGGCCCAGCACGCTGGAATAGAAGTTGGCGGCGGCCGTCACGTTGTCGACGCGAAGCAGGATGCGGTCGACGCATTTCAGGACGGCGGAATCGTTCTTGCCAGAATCGCGGGCGGCCATGGCGATGGAGTCTACTCGGGATTCGGCGGGGAAATCGAATCGATCGGCGCGTCCTTCAGGTCCTGCTGCTCAGCCGTGGTCGGCGCGTGATAGCCGCCGCGCAGCACGAACAGTCCGCCGACGAGGTTCCAGAAGACGGCCACGAGGCGGATTGACAGCGTAAGCGCCAGCGCCTGATTGAGCGTCGCCCCCTGCTGCCGGGTGAAGTAATACGCGAAGGCTTCCATCACGCCGACGCCCTGCGGGCTGACCGGAATCGCTCCGGCCAGCACCACCACCGGCACCACGATGAAGTAATACCCCGCGCTGATCGGCAGCCCGAATGCCTGACCGGCCAGCAGTGCGCTCACCACCGTCGTCAGGTGCACCGGCAACGTGAAGAGCACCGACCAGATGATCAGCCCCGGCTGGCTGCGATACGCGTGCAGCACGTGCATCACCTTGCGGAGCGTCTGGTACGCACGCGATTTCACGAACCAATCGTTCCGCGTCAGCAGCCGCCGAACCGCTGGTGTGTAGAGCAGCACCAGACCGAGGACGCAGCAGAACAGGATCGCCACCGCGCCGAGGGCCACGCGACGGCAGGCGCGGGTGACGGGATCGTGATGATCCGTGGAACTCAGCCACTGATAGCTGGCCATCGTGCCGCCGAGGATGATCAGCGCGATCAGGCCGAGCACGCGGTCGACCACGACGCTCATTACCGCGGCCGTCTTGTGTTCGGGCGCCTGCTTGGCGGCGTAGTAGGCCTTGAGCACGTCGCCGCCGGTGCTGCCGGGCATGAAGGTGTTGTAGAACGCGCCGACCATGTTCAGCACGAACGCGCGGCTGAATGACATGACGATGCCCAGGCCGGCCAGCAGCTTGCGCCAGCGATAGGTGGTGAAGAAGAACGGGATGGCGCCGACCGCCAAGGCGAGGGCAAGCTTTTCAGAGTCGGCCTGGTGCAGCATCGTGCCGAGGCCGCGCTGTACGCGTGGCTGCGGGACGTCTAGGACGAAGCCGCCTTGCACTTGCGTCGGCGAAATGAACTCGCCAT
>JAQGHK010000652.1 GCA_028288875.1 Phycisphaerales bacterium
TCGGCCAACCGCGGCGACGGGCACATCTGCTGGCAGAGCGCCCGCCCCACTTCAAACGCCGACTCATCCGCGCTTCCACTGCGGGCGGTGATGTGACAGACGGTAAGTTCGCGCTCGCCCAACTCCACCGGCACACCGCCGCTGCGCACGTCGCAATCGAGCGTGACGCCATCGGCGTCAATGATCCACGCAGCAAAGCAGGCCGGTTGCGTGCGGACGCCGATGCCTTGCGTGCCGTCGACCGTGTTCAATAGCGTGTACCACGGCAGACGCCGCGCGCAATCGACCGGCCGCCAGGCGAGATCGCCGTAGGAGCGCTCCCATTGATCGTTCATCACCGACTGCACGGCCGCCGTCGATCCGTTCCAGTGCAACGCGACCGAACGAATTCCTTGGCTCGGCGAGGCAAGCGTGATGGCCAAGTCGCCACTTTTGTCGGGCCGAGTCGTCACACAGATGCCGTCCGCGCGCCATTCGCCGTCACCGGTGGGATCCAAACTAACGTCGCCCTCCGCCGTTCTGACTCGCACAGTTACTGGCAGTGAACGAACGTCGGGAATGTTGAGGCGGGATTCGGTCGTGTTTGGTTTGGCCGACACACAGATCGTCATAGGGCTCCCGAAATCAGTGTGCGAGAATCTGCTTGTCCGCGATCAGCCGCTCGTGCAGCGCATCGTACGGCACGCTTTGCACCGACACGTTGCGGTCGATCGCGATGGCAGCCGCCGTGCCCGCGCTTTGGCCGAGGACCATGAAGACGGGTTCAATACGGATCGATCCGTACGCCACGTGCGAGGCCGACAGGCAGATCGGCACGATCAGATTTTCGCACTCGTCGGCCTTGGGGACAATGCAGCCGTAATCGACGCTGTAAGGCTTGGCGAGCTTGATCTGGACGTCGCCTTCATTGCGGACGTGGCCGGTCTCGTCGATGTAGCGCTGGACGGCGTGTGAGTCGATCGCGTACACGCCCATGCCGATGGGACGATTCACCGGCGCGGTGCCCATCAGCTCATGCTCGGTCGCCGTAGCGAGGCCCTTCATGCGGCGCGCTTCGCGGATGTAGAGCTGGTATGGCCAGAAATTGTTGTCGGCGAATTCGTCCTTGCACAGGCCCCATTTCGCGTACGCCTTACGGATGGCCTCGGGCACGCGCGGGTGGTTCTGAAGCGACCAGATCAGCCCGCGCTGCCACTGCTCGTGCGCCGCAAGGATGCCGGCCCGCTCGGCGTAGTCGGCTTCGGGGTACTTATAGTTCATACCGATGAAGTCGGTGGAAATACCTGAGCCGTTATTCGAATCGGTTTTGCGATTCGGCATGATGTCGAGCTTGAAAAACCCGTCCTTCTGACCCGCTTCGATGACGCGAAACAGCAGTTCGTAATTCTTCTCGTCGTAGCCGGCGGGCTTTTCGACGGCCACGCGATTGGCGGGCACGTCGGTCAGGCACATGCGGTAGCAATAAGCCTGAATGCGCGGGTCGTGGGCGCCGTCTTCGCCGCCGGAGTTAGCGTTCACCCCGGGCAAGAGACCGCTGTTCGGATCACCCTTGACCACGTACGGATCCGTGCCGGGCGGCAACTGGTTCTTCCGGGCGAGTTTTGCCTGGATGCCGTTCACGGTTTCCTTGTAAACGGAGTTGGCCTCGCGGCCAACGAAGTAGCTGACGCCGGCCCTGGCCATCAGGTCACCTTCGTAAGTGGCGTCGATGAAAATCTTCGCGGCGTAGGTCGTGCCGTCTTCGGTCCGCATGGCGGTGATGCGATTGTTCTCTTTCGTCACGCCGTTCTTCAAGTCGAGCCGGGCGTTGAGCGTTAGTTCGACCTTGGCCTCGCGAAGCAGGTCGTTGAAGACCTGTTCGGCCGCGTGCGGTTCGAACACCCACATGACCTGGCCCGGTACGTCGACCGCTTTGGTGCGCTGTCCGCTGGCCTTGGCAAAAAACTCGTCCTTGGGCGTGCCGCTCTTCCAGGCGGATTCATTTTCATAGAACGAGAAGATGCCGTGATAAAACTCGCGCGACAGCCCGCCGACGACGGCCGGGTTGCCGACATCGGTCCAACCAAGGCCGCCGCTGCTGAGCCCGCCGACGTGTTTCGTCGGTGACACCAGCGCGACGTGCTTTCCCATCCGCGCCGCCTGCACCGCCGCGGTGATGCCGCCGCTGGTGCTGCCGTAGACGACGACATCGAAAGATCGCGTCGCCGCAGACTGGGCGAACGCGGCCCCGGCCGTCACAGCGAGCAACAACCACGCCATCGCAAGATTTCTTAACCAGACCACCACTCCGCACCTCCACCGATTATCAATTGAATTTAGTGGGCTCGATCCAACTTATCCCACAGCCCGCTCGGCGCGACGCCATCGGTGCGCGTTTCCAGGAAAAGAGGGCTGACCGTGGTCGGCACAATGCCGGGCGGAATGGACATCGCCGGACTGTATTGGGTCGAAAGCACGCGGTGGCTGGACTGCGACTCGCGTTTGTCCACCGTCACGGCTGTACTATCGCCGTACAGGAGGTTCAGCATGCCGTGTTGGACGTAATTCTGATTGAATGGAATTCCCGTAATAGCTATGATTTCTG
>JAQGHK010000674.1 GCA_028288875.1 Phycisphaerales bacterium
TTCTTCAGGGTCCTCTACCGCGTCGTAAGCACCCGGGGGCACGTGCTGGCCCAAGTGTCCCTCAGGCAGCTTCTATGGCTCCCGGGGAACAACCAGTCCAACCCCGGCCGGGCCACTTGGCAGAACACGATTGCAGCCAAGACGGTGGATTTCGTTGTGGCCGATCCGGCGACCTTGAGGCCCTTGGTAGTCATCGAGTTGGATGAGCCGAGCCACAGTCGGCCCGAGAGGCAGACGAGGGACGATGAGGTTGAGGCGGTGCTTAGGGCTGCTGGGGTTCCAGTGCTGAGGGTGCTGACGTCAGGGAACTATGACACAAGGGAGTTGGAGGCGGCTCTGGGGCCGTATGTTGGACGAGGCTGACGACAGGCTGCTCAGGGCCTCTGGTGCGTTTCCAGCAGGAATGAGCACTCGTAATCCTCCCGATGTGCCCGCGGCACTCCACCGCGACCACGACCGCTTTGGCCATGCTGCAGATCGCTCGACACGAGCTGTCATAGGTATCGACATCGGCAATCACCCAGCCGCCGCCGTGAAAGTACACGACGACTGGAAACGGCCCGTCACCCTCCGGCGTATAAACCCGAAGCGGTAACGGCGCATTGTCCGGGCCTTGAATGGCTTTCGTTTCAACGCGGCCGACGGCTGGGAGCTTCTCGGGCGCAATCATTCCTTTCACCTGCATCAGTTGCACGACGGCATCAGCCGCGGACGGCTGCGCCCGCGCCTTGGCTGGCGGCAACGACGTGATCGGCTTCGGTTGAAGACCAGCGAGCTGATCTAGCACTGCTTTCATGTCTGGATCGGCTTTATCGGTAACCGCCGGGGCCGCATAAGCGACGGCAGATGTAGACCACAATGCAACAAGGGCACGGGAAAGGAACGGCAAAGCAACCTCCTTATTGATTGGTTAGGGCGAACAATGTGTATTCCCCGTGAGAACCGAACACGGCGACATTTGCGGTCGTCACAACATCGCCGCGACTAAACTTGATTGGCTCCCGCGACATCGGCTAACTGTTGGTCAAGATCCCAAGGAGTTTCAACCGTGAAATACCTTAGTTTCGCTTCAGGAATTTCTTCAATGCCGCCCATTCCATCCGCGCTAAGTCCAACCGCGTTCTGCTGTGACATCGTGAATTAGCGCAGCCTACGATGACGTGTTCGGCGGGAAAGCGAGGCCGCTCCCCGAGTGTCCGCTAAACGACTCGAAATTCGAGCAGACCGCCACAGCGTCGAACACCCGAAGATCACAATGCCGACGGTAATGCTGCATGGCGAAGACGATGGCGCCAGCCGGGTTGAATCGTCGGCCGACAAGGAAAGCGCATTTACCGGCGGCTATCAGCGCCGCGTCTTAACCGATTGCGGCAACTTCATCCCCGGGACGGCCAAAGGTTGTGAAAGCCGTTGTCGGACCGAGTTAGCAGTCGCAGTATTGCGATAAATGCCTCGTTATTTGCAGGCAAAGACAATAGAAATGTCTTGCGTCCGCACCCCTTCTGCCTCTAAATTATGGTTCTACATTTTTCGGCCTCTGGTGTTCAGAAAGCTTTCATGGTCAGTACATTTCGGTTGGCGGCGGGGATCACGGCATCATTCTGGATTGCGGCAATCGCTCCGGCAGCCACGCTGCGCGTTGCCAGCTGGAACATGGCGAACCACCCGAACAATGCGACCGACGCGGGCAACCTGCAGACGATCCTCAGTTACGCCGGCACCGGCCACGCCGTGGACGTTCTGGCAATGGTCGAGACGGACACTGACAGCGGCCCCGCTACCGCTACGGCCGCCAGCGGCATCTTCGGCGGAACATACGCCTCGGTCATGACACCGGGCGATGGCGGCGGCGATCGCACGGGCTTCGTTTATAATCCTGCTAGGGTTCAACTCGTAGCCAGCGCGGTCATCGGTACCGGCAGCATCACCCACCCCAGCCTGCGGGCGCAGTTTCGCCCCCTCGGTACCACCGGCGCGGACGACTTCTACATGTACGCCACGCATCTGCAGAGCGGCAGCTCGACGGCGATCAAAAATCAGCGCGTCGCCCAAGCCCAGGTACTTCGCGCGGACGCTAACATGCTGGGAACGGCCAACGTCATCTTCGGCGGCGACTTTAATTGGCAGAAGGCCGATGATGTGAGCGCCGGCGTGGGCGCCTATCGCACGTTGAGCGCGGCCGGCGTCGGGCAGGTCAGCGACCCGATCAACCAAGTTGGCGATTGGCACGCCAACGCGGCGTATCTCGGCGTTCTATCTAACGCCCCCGCCACCAATATGGATGACCGGTTCGACATGCAGTTGATCAGTGGCAAGCTGAAAGATGGCATGGGCCTCGACTACACCGCCGGCAGCTACCGGGTGCTCGGAAACAATGGCACGTACAAGCTCAACGGCGCGATCACCACCGGCACCGGCGCTCCAACGAACGTGCTGGGCGCGCTTGCCGCCTTCAGCGACCACCTGCCCGTTCTGGCGGACTACGGCTATCGCATTCCCGGCGATGCCACCGGGGACGACCGCGTTGACTTCAACGACTTCCTCGCCCTGCAAAACAACTTCGGCCAACTCGGTACCACGTACGATCAGGGCAATTTCAACTACGATGCCGCCACCGACTTCAATGACTTCCTTGTACTCCAGAGCAACTTCGGCAATTCAATCGCAGGCGTCGCCACGACGCTCACTCGAAGCCAGGCCGCTGCTATGACGGCATGGGCCACAACGGTACCCGAGCCGACAGGCGTGGCAGCGGGCATGGTCGGTGTCGCACTGCTCCTGCGTCGACGATCGCCTCGTTCGCCGAAATGAGCCCTTGGTCTCCTTCGGACTGGATGCCGCTCGTGAACTTTGGCCGGACTGCCGAGGCGACGCGCGTCACTGTGCCGCTGACATTCAGGTCACTTCGGCAAGTTCTGTCGCCGATCCAGTATTTTGAGCAGCTTGGCCGCCGAGGAATCGACTTGGTCGATCGTCGCCAAGACCGGCAAACGAATAGTGTGCAATTCATCCCAGGACACCGGCCATGAGATGGATGGCTGCTCTCGAGCGCGTACCGAAAACACGCAGGCATTTGTCTTGTTCCGGTCGTTCTGGCTCCAGTCGATAAAGACCTTTCCTTCACGGGCCGCTTTAGACATAGAGGCAATCACGCCTTTTGAATCGTCCCGTTCTAAGGTGAGCGCCACCGCTCGTGCGAAAGCTTTCGTCTGATCGAACGTGACGCCGGGCGTGTTCAACGGGATTAAGACATGCAGCCCCTTGCCGCCGCTGGTTTTGGGGAGGCTGACGAGGCCCAATTCGTCGAGGAGCGCTTTCAACCGAAGGCCGATTCTCACACAGTCCTTAAAAGTGGCAGGCTCACCCGGATCCAAGTCGAAGATCATCGCGGTCGGCGTATCCGGGGCGGCCGCCAGCGCGAGCGGCACGTGCAATTCAATGGCGGCTAAGTTCGCGGCCCATTGTAACGTGGCGAGATCGGCAATTTCGCAGAAATCGATCGGCGATCCCGTCCCGTCGCCGGTGTGCACGCGCACGGTCTTCACCCAGTCAGGACGATACTGATTGCAGTGTTTCTCAAAAAAGGATTTGCCGTCCACGCCATCTGGAAATCTTTTGAGCGACACGGCCCGCCCGGCAAGCTGCGGGAGAATGTGCCGAGCGACGCGCGTGTAATAGCCGACCAGATCGCCCTTGGTGAATCCGGTCTTTGGGAACAGGATTTTTGCTTGATTCGTCAGCTTCGGCCGATGAGCCCCGAGCTTAAAGGCGGCCGCGGGTAGCGGCTTGGCGAGTGGTGAGGAACGTCGTGATTCCTGTGGAGACACTGACGCGCCGGAGTCCGCCTTTCCGCCGGGATTGGTCGTCCATTCGTCCGTCACACCCTTGCCACGACGGCGGTTAGCTTTTGTGACGCCGCCGCTTGTGACCGCCGCAATCACCTGCTGAAGCAGCTTTCCGGTTTCCCCCCCTTTCACCGGCGGATGGGTTCGCCATTCGTCCACCATGCCGTGGGCCGCCAGGATGTCGGAAAGATCGCCGAACGACTTCACGCTCTGCGGCGCCTCGGCAGCGACGTCGATGTCGCCCGACCATTCATCCCGATGCTTAATCAGCAGCCACTGATCCGGTCCTTTGCCGGGCTGACGGCGCGTTCGGACCAGCTCCCAGGATCCCTTCAGCTTTAGCCCTTCAAGACTGAATTTAAGTTCGCCCGCCTTCAGGGCCGCGTCGATACCTGGGGTCTGCGGATCGGGTTGCCAACTGCCGCGGTCCCAAAGCA
>JAQGHK010000680.1 GCA_028288875.1 Phycisphaerales bacterium
AAAGCATACGTCGATCCCGCAGAGCTGCGGCGGTTCGCGCAGGACCTCAATCGTTTCAACAATGACCTCCACGGCCTGGTCGTCGGCCTGCACAACAAGATGCGGGCGCTGGAACAGACCTGGCGCGACCAAGAACAGCGGAAGTTCAGTGAGGCCTTCGAACAGACCGCCAAATCCCTCGGCGGGTTCCTCGAACAGTCGGCCGAGCACGTGTCGTTTCTGAGCAAAAAAGCGACACTCGTCGAAGAGTATCTCAAGACGCGCTAAGGCCTGAAGTTACGGCCATGGGTTAGGCCAAGGAGTACTGGATGGCTGAAGGCGCGAAGGTTCAGGATCTGGACGTCATCCGGAGCTTCCGGGCGTCGATGATCAAGTTTATCGAAGCCTCCAACGCTGCACTGACCGACGGCGAGTCCGACCTCACCCGTCGGCAGGCCTGGTGCGAGGGGGAGCAGACCTCGTTCTGGAATCACCAGATCAAGAAGCTCAACGAGCTGATCATGCAGCTCAAAGAAGCCATCCGCGGCAAGCAGATCTTCAGAGACAGCACCGGCCGAACGCAGTCGGCCTTCGATGAACAAAAGAAGCTCCGCGCCGCCCAGGCCCGCCTGGAACTGGCCGAGCAGAAGCTGGCCAATTGCCGTCGCTGGGGCAAGCAGTTACAGCGCGAGCACCTGAATTACCGTGGCGGCGTCCAGCGGCTGCAGACCATGCTTTCCAGCGACCTGGTCAACAGCGTCGCCACGCTGGAAACCATCCTGACCCAGCTCGACGCCTACCTCTCCGCCGGCGCCCCGTCCCTGGCCACGAGCGAAGCTAGCCCGACCCCGCCGAGCGAGATGCGGCGATCGCCGGACGAAGCGCCGGTCGCAGCCACCAAAGAAGCCGCCGACGCTGAACGAAAGCCGTCGGAAAATGAGTCGTCCGAACCGAAAGAGGGTGCATAATGGGCATGTACGAAGGCCGGGGCACACTGGCCAAAGGGTTTAAGGATCTGAACCTGCGCTGGCAGACGGCCCGCGCCGACTGGGACGACGACGTCGCCGAATCGTTCGAAAAAACGTACATGGAACCGCTGGAAATGGCGCTCCGCCAGGCCATCGCCGCGATGGATCAGGCGGCTGGCAGCCTTTCGCGTGTCCGAAGCGACTGCGAATAGCAACCGTTGTAGAATGAGCCTACTGATGACCGATACCCGGCCGATTGAAATCACCCCGCCCGATCTGGACGCCCCGCTCGACAAGCCCACCCTTCGCGACGTCCAGCGCACCGCGCTGGCCGACCTGCTGCAGCTCTCCAAAGAGTGCTCGGCCCACGAAGCCGAGCTGGAGGCCAAGCACCAGCAATCGCAGGCCGATAGTCGAGTGAAGCTCGACAAGTCCGTCCTTTCCGCGGAACACCGGCTGGAAACGCTGCACAAGCAGACCGAAGCCGCCGCCGAAGACGCCGCCCGCCGGCTGGAGGTCGAATACCAGCACGAGCTCCGCAAGATCCGCGATAACGCCGCCCACCGGCGCACCGTCGCCAATGCCGCGTACGACGCGAGTAAATCCGACGTCAAAAAGAAGTTCGACCACGCCACCTGGCTGGCCGACAGCGTGCTGGAAGCCGCAGAGGTCTCGGCCACGCAGACCTATCGCACCGAAATAGAAAAGCAGAACGAGCAGGCCGAGCAACTCGCCGCCATCGAGGCCGACGCCGCCCACCTCGTCCAGAAGTACGGCCAAGAACCCGTGCCCGTCAAATTGCTGCCCGCAATCACCACGCCGGTCGATAAGCCGCAGTACGACGAAGCCCGGCTGACGGCCGACAAGCAAATCCAGGCCCTGCACCACCTCAGCATTGCCCGGCTGTTCACCGGCATCACGCCGCTGCTCATCGGCCTGCTGATCCTCATTGGTGTTGGCGTCGGCGTGCAATATCACCTCGGCACGGCCGAGCTGAATGTGAAGCAGCTCTCCTACGCCGTAGGCGGGGCATTCGTCGGACTCATTATCATCGGCGTCGCGCTTAAGGTGCTGATCAACACCAAGATCAAGAAAACCTACGGCCCGCTCCGCGACGCCGTGGCCCAAAGTTGCGCCATGCTGGACGCCTTGGCCAATCAGGCCAAAGCCCGCCGCGCCGAAGAAGTGCGCCTCGCGACGGCCGCCCGGAATGCGGACGTCGATGCCACGCGCCAGCGCTTCGCCCCCGTGCAGGCCAAGGCCACGCAAGTGCGCGAAGCGGCCATCAACAATGCCGAGGCGGAACAACAGAGCATGACGGCCGAGCTCGAGCGCCGCGTGAAGGAAAAGCGCGACGAGCTCGCCCGCCGTAAGGCCGCGCAGCTGGAAGACGCGACGAAGAAATCCGCCGCCGAGCGGTCGCGTCTCAGCGAGCGGTTCTCTTCGGATTCCACGGAAGTCGACGCCCGCTACCGCGAACGCCGAGCCGACCTGCAGCGCCGCTGGCGCGAGGGCATCGCCGACATCCAAGCACCCATCGGCCAGGACGAATCGCCGGTCGGCAGCAGTCGCGATTGGCGCGCCTTCGAGCGCGCCTGGAAGCCGCCGACCGCATTCCCGGCCACCATTGCCTTTGGCTCGCTAGCCATCGACCTCAAACGCATCAGCGCCGGCATCCCACGCGATGCCGACGGCGAGCTCGCGCTGCCGGACCAATTCAGCGTGCCCGCGTTGCTGGCGTTCCCGAGCCAGGCGTCGCTGCTGATCGAAACCGATCCGGAAGGCCGCGAGCAGGCGCTCGGCGTGCTTCAGATGGCGATGACGCGCCTGCTCACGCAAC
>JAQGHK010000199.1 GCA_028288875.1 Phycisphaerales bacterium
GGTCGTGGCGATCTGGCGGACGCGGTGCAGGCAAGCGTCAAAGTCGCCGCGAATCTGCAGCGTCTGTGCGCCGTAATCGAGCGCCTGACTGAGCTTGCCGAAGCTGATCTTGCCGCTGCCGATGAAAACGACGCCCTGCATCTCGGACATGCTGGCGTACATCGCCAGGCTGGCCGAGGTGTTGCCGGTGCTGGCGCAGGCGACGCGGTTGGCCCCCACCATCTTGGCGTGGGTGAACGCCGCCGTCATTCCATTGTCTTTGAAACTTCCGGAAGGATTCAGTCCTTCGTACTGAAGCTGCAATTTGCCCGGCTTCATGCCGACGTGCTTGCCGAGCAGATCGGCGCTTTGCAGCATCGTTCGGCCTTCACCGATGGTGACGACGTCAGACTCTTTGTTGTAGAACGGGAAGAGTTCGCGGAAGCGCCAGACGCCGGAGAAATCCAGCTTGCCTTCCACCTCGGTGCCCTTGGTGGCCCAGCGTTTTTCAAAGAACGACAGCGACTTGGGCACCTGCAGCTTGTCCCAGTTGTATTGGATGTCCAGCAGACTGCCGCACTTGGGGCAGGCGACATGGACTTCGTCCACGCCGAAGGTCGCGGCACAGGCGGGATTGACACATTTTTGAAACGCGCGGTCGGTCATGAGCAAGTCGCAGTTTAGCAGAGGATGAGTTAGGCACTAGGGGCGAACGTAAGTCATGAGAATCGCGCCGGTTTTGTTCCGTCTATTTTACTTTGTACTTTCGGCAAAAATTCGACGCAAGCGACGCAATACTCAACAGTTACGGCAGTCAAATCACGCGCACGAGCGCACCACAAATTACCCATACCGCCATGTGACTTAGGTACAGTCGGCCTGACCCACGAGTGGCTGGCCGACACGATGGCGGCGGGCGAAAAGACGAGGTTGGCGGACAGAGTGTTCATCGCACTCCAAGGCAACGCTGCGCCGACCGTTCCGGCAACGATCGCCACCCCGTTTTACCGCGGCCGCGTGGCCGTGTCGGCCATAAACCAGTCGTTTTTGAGAATTTATTCAATACCGCCGGCCGCGGGCGGTGTCGCGCTTGCGCTGGTTTTCGCTGGCCCGTTCGAGCGTCTTTTTCTCGCCGCTGGTCAGGCTGTGCATGCCGCTTTGGGCGACCTTTTCGAGGATCTGATCGACGGCCGTCGCCTCAGCCGACTCGGCCTCCCGCGACTTGCGCTCGCGACGCTCAGCGATCCACGATTTTTTCTTCGGCTTGAGCTTCGCTTCGGGGATGACGGCGTAGCTTTGGGAGTCGTACCCCTCCGCCCCGTTCGCGAGCAGTTGCTGGCGCATCATGTAACAGGCGTAAAACCCAAAACCGGCCAAGATGACCAGGCCGAAATTGCCCGTCGCCAAGGCAAACGCCCCGCCGCCGACCGAGGCAAACATGCCGATCTCGGTCGTCAGCTTCATTGATCGGTAGTAACCCATCCGCGGCCAAAGCGCGGCTTGGAGCATTTGGCCGCCATCCAGCGGAAAGATCGGCAGCAGATTGAACACCAGCAGCGACCAGCTCATCTCGTACACCCAGTACGTGAACCGGATGGTTTCCAGCGTGGCCGCGCTATGGGAGAAAAACGGGAACGGGTGATAGGTGAACGGGCTGGCCGGCAGCCAACCGGTCATGACAAAAAGGATGATCCCGGTCACCACGCAAATCAGCACGTTCACCGCCGGCCCGCCGGCGACAGTGATAAACGTCGGCAACGGCCGTTGTGGCGGAGCGCATAACGCCAGGCCGCCCAGCGGGTGCATGACAATTTCATCCGCACTGCCGCCAACCCACCGGCAGGCGAAGCAATGGCCGAATTCGTGCAGCAGCACGATCGTGAACAGGGCCGCCATGCTGCTGAGCCGGTCCTGATACCCGAAGCCAATGCCGACGCCGAAGAGCAGGCCCAGCGTGATCGTGATCAGCAGCATAGAATGCGCGCGGACATCGATCCCAAAGATGCGAAACAGCGGGACCGAGCCGTACCAGAGCCACAGCATCATCCCGCCGTTGCCGACACGCCCGCGGCTGTAATCCCGATCCTGATAACCCATCTCAGTGCCCTGCCTTCCGCTTGGCCTGAAATAGCAGCAGCGTGGTGATGGTTTTGGCATCGACAATGTCGCCTTCAATGACCATCCGCAGGGCTTCCTCGAACTTCATCGGCTGCAGCTCGATCTGCTCGCCGACGTCTTTCTCGCCGGCATGGGGCAGCAGCTCCGTGGCCAGGTAGGCGTGCATTTTTTCGGTCATCACGCCCGGCGAGGAATAGAAGCTGCCGATGCGGGTGAGCTTGCCGGCGATGTAGCCGGTTTCTTCCATCAGCTCTCGGCCGGCACAGTTGATGGGCGTTTCGCCGGGGTCGATCGTGCCGGCGGGCAGTTCCAGCAGGTGCTCGCCGACGGCATAGCGATATGTCTTGATCATCATGATCCGCCCGTCCGGCAGCACGGGAAGAATGACGGCCGCGCCGGGGTGGACGACGAGCTCACGCTTGTGCTTACGCCCCTCGCCGTCGACGAGGTGATGCAGCTCTAAGTTCACTTTGGTGCCGGCGTAGAGCACCTGTTTATCCGTCACGCGATCGTCCATGCCGGCGATTATAGCCGACGGCCAAGATGTCGCGGAAGATTGCAAAGTATCGGCCGATGCGTATTCAAGAGGCATGACCGTCGTAAGTCCGCTCGCCCTGCTGTTGCTCCAGATCGCCATCATCCTGGCGGCGAGCCGGCTCATGGGGGCTCTTTTTGCCAAAATGCGCCAGCCGCAGGTGATCGGCGAGATCATCGCGGGCTTGTTGCTCGGGCCGAGCCTGTTCGGGGCAATCTGGCCGGGGGCATCTGCGGTCCTGTTTGGCGATAAATCCTCGCTGAACACGCTGAACATGCTGGCCCAGATCGGGGTGCTGCTATTCCTGTTTCTGGTGGGGCTGGAGTTTGACCCGAAAATCATTCGCCAGCGCGGCAAGACGGCGGTGGCCATCAGCATCAGCGGCATTTTCGTGCCGTTCGTGCTCGGCTTTGGCATCACCTACCCGCTGAAATTCCTGTTCGACGCCACACACCAGGCGCACCTGTTTCCGACGGCCTTATTCATGGGCGCGGCGATGAGTGTGACGGCCTTCCCCGTGCTGGCCCGCATCGTCACCGAACGAAACCTGCAACGCACCGATGAAGGCGGCCTGGCCATCGCCGCTGCGGCGATTGATGACGTGCTGGCGTGGACGATGCTGGCGGTGGTGGTCGCCTTCGTGCCGGCCGCGGATTCCGCGCATAACCTGCACCCGGCCGCCGTGATCGGCCTGGCCATCCTTTACGTCGCGGTGATGTGGTTCCTGGTCCGGCCGTTCCTGAAGCGCGTGCAGGCGGTCGTGATGCGGCAGGACGAAGTCAGCACCGGCACGCTAGCCGTGCTGCTGCTGACGATGCTGCTGAGTGCTTATGCGACCGAAACGATCGGCGTGCACGCCCTGTTCGGCGCATTCGTGGCCGGCCTGGTGATGCCCAAGACCGGCAAGTTTGTTGAAGAGGTGACGCTGCGGATCGAGTCGTTCGTCGTCGTCTTCATGCTGCCGCTGTTCTTCGCATTCGCCGGGCTGAAGGTCGATCTGCGCAAGCTGTTCCACCCGGACATGCTGGCCTACACCGCTTTGCTGACGGCCATCGCCTGCCTGGGCAAGCTTGGCGGGGCCAGCATCGCCGCTTACATGACGGGGCTGGGAAAGCGCAAGAGCCTCACGCTCGGCGTCCTGATGAACACTCGCGGGCTGATGGAGCTGATCATCCTCACCGTCGGCCTGCAATTGAAGGTCATCAACGAAACCGTCTACGGCATGATGATCATCATGGCGCTGGTGACCACCGGCATGGCGGCCCCGCTGATCGAGCTGCTGCTGCCGCGCATCGCGAAGAAGAAAGAAGACAAGATCTACAGCGTGCTGATCCCCATCGCCAAGCCCGACAGCGGCGGCCCGCTGATGCAGATGGCCGGCTACCTGACCGAAGTCGATAAAGACCACCGCCGCCTATGCGCCATCCACCTGGCCCGCCCCACGGACTCCCAAATGTTCGCCAGCTTCGCCGGCGACGTGCTGGAACCCAAACTGCTGGAAGAGATGGCCCCGCTGCTGGCCGAGGCAGAATCGAACGCGATGACCGTCGAGCCGATGGCCCATTTCAGCCGCGACGTGCCGAGCGATATTGCCCGCACGGTGCACCAGCAGAACATCGATCTGGTGTTGATGGGCTACCACACGCCCGTCTGGGGCCGCAGCCTGCTGGGCGGCATCGTGCATCGCGTGATGACGGCCGCGGATTGCGACGTAGCGGTGTTCGTCGATCGCAATTTCGATAAGCCGACGCGGATCCTTGTGCCGTTCATGGGCAGCAGCCATGACAAGTTGGCGCTGGACATGGCCGGCCGAATCGCCAGGGCGACCGGGGCGGCGATTTCGATCATTCATGTTACGGACAGCGGCAACACGGCCCAGCCGACGATCGATAAAGCCTTCACCGACCCGACGCAGAAGGCGGCCGTGAATATCAAGGTGGTCCCGAGCGACACGCCGGCGGATGCGATCCTGTCAGAAATCACCGATCACGATCTGGTCGTCATCGGTGTGGCGGAAGAATGGGGCCTGGAGTCGTCGCTGATCGGGATCCGCGCCGAACGCATCGCGACGGATTGCCCGGCGTCGATGCTGATCGTTCGCCGCTACGGGCGCAGTGGTTGAGGTATTTCTGATCCCCTCTCCCGGTATGGCCGGGAGAGGGTTAGGGTGAGGGCTGGCGACGAAAAGCTCCATAGCAACGAACGCGGGCTGACGCTCGGTTCGGCCCAGTCGAAGCCCTCACCCAACCTCTCCCGGCAATACCGGGAGAGGGGCCGGAGGCGGCTCCAATGGACCGGTCTCTTCGCAGCTTACGCGTCGAAGAACGTCAGGTACTTGCCCTGATTCATCTTCGTAATCAGCGTGCACAGTTCGAGCAGGTGATAATCGCCCCACATGCTGCTCTCGCCCACGGCCACCTTCCGGCCCGCCGGCACGTGGTCCCAGTGGTTTGGCCAGTGGTAGATGCTGTGCAGCAACAGGCCCTGATGCTTTTCATCGGTTGAAAGATAAGGCTCACTCGTCAGCACTTTCGCGATGGCCAGGCCCGCGTTCAGATACTTTGCGCCGTCCTTGCCGAGGTATTTGCCCAGGCGGATCAACCCCTGTGCCGCGATCGCCGAAGCGCTGGCATCCACCGGCTCAAAATCCTGCTGCAAATCGGCCGGCTTGCTCTGCCAGTCAGCGAGCTTGGCCAGGCCGGGGGCACCGTCGTCCCAATAGGTGATGCCGTCGGCACAGCTCGCCTCATTCAAATAGTGATCGCAGGTGTCCTTGGCCGACGTCAGATAGCTGGCGACAACATCCGCCTTCTTCAACCCCGTACTGGCTTCGAACTTCGCGTCATCAATCGTCGCGAAGAATTCCAGTTCTTCGGCGTACCCCAGCATCGCCCAGGCCAAGCCGCGCGTCCACGTGCTGAACGCCGAGTAACCCTGCTGCGTGCTGCGGCAACGGAATTGGCCGTCGTTACGATTGAACACCGCCTCATGACATGTGCGGCCGCGGACGTCGTAGGTGTGCGTGCTGTCGCCGTGGAAGACGACGTGCTGGGCCGTCGTCAGGCCGTGCAGGACGCTGCGCTTTAGCAGGTCGGCGGCGCGATCGCCTTCGTGCATCAGCTTATGGCCGAGCTGCCAGGCGACGCCCATGATGCGGATCGTCCGCATCGTGTCGACGAACAGGCTGTGCGGGCCGTTGAAGCTGTAGACATAGCCGAGCGCCGGCGCCTTTGCCGTGTGCGGCGATTCAGGCTTGGGGTGCGTCCCCTGCCACCGGGCGGCCTGCACGGCGCCGCTGGCCTTGATCGCCAGCTCATAAAAATTCATTTCCCATTCGTTTTCAGGAATGGTGCCTTCGCGCATCAGCCGGCGAAGGTTGCCGTAGGTGCTGAGATTGTTGAAGCCGTGATCGTGAACGCCAATGTGCGTGACGTGGCTGGCCATGCGCGTCAGCGTCTTGTTCTTGCCGATCTCCAGGAGCTTCTTTTCGCCGGTGTGTTCGTAGCCCAGGATC
>JAQGHK010000689.1 GCA_028288875.1 Phycisphaerales bacterium
TGTTCACGGGTACGACATGATTGACGATGCCATTACCTGGGATGTGTTGGAGCACAAGCTTCCCATCCTTCGCGCAGACATCGCACGAATTCTGGCGCAGCCAACGATTGAATAAAGAACGGCAAACCGTGGTGCGGTTTGCCGTTCTTCTGTTGTTAGCTATCAGTAGCGGGCGAGATCGCTTACACGTCCAGATTCTTCACTTCCAGCGCGTGATCCTCAATAAACTGCCGACGGCGCTCGACGTCTTCGCCCATCAGCACACTGAATAGCCGCTCGGCCTCGACGGCTTCTTCGAGCGTCACGCGGAGCAGGACACGCTTGCTCTTGTCGAGCGTAGTTTCCCACAGCTCTTCCGGGTTCATTTCGCCGAGGCCTTTGAACCGGCCGACTTCCATGCCGTGCTTGGCGAGGATGTTGATGTTGGCCAGGATCTGGCCGACGCCGGCGATTTCGGTCGTCTTGCCTTCCTGCACGATGGCATACCGGGTGGCGAGCTTTTCGCCGCTGACGCTTTCTTCCTGAGTGAGATAAAAATCGTCGATATTCAGACCTGCGGCGTTGAGAACGCCAAAGAGTTTCTCCATCTCTTTCACTTCATGCATTTCCTGCACCTTGATGGTGCTGCGCACGCCCTCGACAGGCGCGAGCGCCTCAGCCGAAGTGTGGCCACGCTCGGTGAGGAAGGCTTCTACGGCTGCGTTGTCGTTGAGCAGCGCGATCTCGCCGGGGACCTGCACGCGGAAATAAGGCAGGCGTTTTTCGTCCCGATAACGAGCGATGAATTCATCGAATTTCAGGCCACGGCGCTCGATGATTTCGATGAAGCTTTCAAAGCGATCGAGCTGGCCGAGCAGCGTCTTGAGCGCGTCGCCGGAGAAACGCTTGATCTCAAGACCCTTTTCGTCGCGGATCAGCAGATCAGTGCCGTCGGTGCCGAGGTTCATCAGGATGTTTTTCATCTCTGCGTCGTTCAGCACGTATTCGACTTTCTTGCGGCGCGTGACCTTGTACAGCGGCGGCTGGGCCACATAAATGCGGCCGGCGCGGATCAGCTCGTTCATGTGACGAAAGAAGAACGTGAGCAGCAGCGTACGAATATGGCTGCCGTCGACGTCGGCGTCGGTCATGATGATGATCTTGCCGTAGCGGCGTTTCTCAAGGTTGAATTCCTCACGAATGCCACAGCCGAGGGCGCTGATGATGGTGCGAATTTCTTCGTGGGCCAGCATCTTCATCAGGTTGGCTTTTTCAACGTTCAGCAGCTTGCCGCGCAGGGCCAGAATGGCCTGCAATTCCGAATCGCGGCCCTGCTTGGCCGAGCCGCCGGCGGAGTCACCTTCGACGAGGAACAACTCGGTGTCTTCGTTCGATTTGCTGCGGCAGTCCGACAGTTTGCCGGGCAGAGCGCTGCCTTCGAGGCCGTTCTTGCGACGCGTCAGTTCGCGGGCCTTGCGGGCGGCCTCGCGGGCCTCGGCGGCGAGCAAGCCTTTGTCGATGATCGCCCGGGCGTCCTTGGGATTTTCTTCCAAATATGCGCTGAGGCGTTCGTTCATCGCACTGCTAACGAACGATTCGATTTCGGGGTTCAGCAGCTTGTCTTTGGTCTGCGATTCAAAGCTCGGCTCCATCAGTTTCACGCTGATGACGGCAACCAAGCCTTCACGCAGATCGTCGCCGCTGGGGCGGACGTCATTCTTCAACAGGTTCTTCGAATCGGCGTAGCGGTTGATCGTGCCGGTGAGGGCCGTCTTAAAGCCGCTCAGGTGCGTGCCGCCGTCGTGGTTGTTGATGTTGTTGGCGAAGCTGAGGATCGTCTCGTTGTAGCCGTCGTTGTACTGCATCGAGATGTCGACCACGATGTGGTTGACCGGGTCTTCCTTGAAGAAGCTGATGATCCCGCTGAGGCGGGTTTTGCCTTCGTTCAGGAACTCGACGTACTGCTTCAGGCCGTCGTCAAATTTGAAGATGTCGCGCTTGTTCACGCGTTCGTCTTCGTAGGCGATTTCCACGCCCGCATTCAGGAAGGCCAGTTCGCGCAGGCGGGTGGCCAGCGTGTCGTGGTTGAAGTTAGTGTCGGGGAAGAGGGTGCCGTCGGGCTTGAAGCTGACCTTGGTACCAGTCTGCTCCGCCTTGCCGATCACCTTCAGGGATTCGTTCTTGATGCCGCGGGCGAAGGTCATCTTGTGAAGTTGGCCGTCACGGGCGACTTCGATGTCCATCCATTCGCTGACGAAGTTGACGACCGACGCACCGACGCCGTGCAGGCCGCCGGAGGTTTTGTAGGCCGACTCGTCACCGTGCTCGAACTTGCCGCCGGCGCCGAGGGTGGCGAAGACGACTTCGACCGTCGGCACGCCTTCGGTCGGGTGGATGCCGACGGGAATGCCGCGGCCATCGTCCGTCACGCTGCAGCTGCCGTCGGCGGTGATGCGGACTTCAATGTGCTTGGCATGGCCGGCGAGGGCCTCGTCGATGCTGTTGTCGACCACTTCGTAGACGAGATGGTGCAGGCCGCGCGTGTTGTACCCGCCGATGTACATACCGGGGCGGGTTCGGACGTGTTCGACGTCCGACAGGACTTTGATCTGGTCTTCGGTGTAGGCCTTATTCTGCCGCTGGGCGGCCGGGGCGCTGGTGGAAACGGGGGCAATTGGGTCGGCGGCAGTGCTGTCATTCTGGGCGGTCTGGGGCGAGTCCGGCTGCGTCATCCAAGGCTCCTGACGGAATGCGAAACGGGGTGCAAAAATCGGAATAGGGATTATCACCGAAAGCGGGTCAAAACGCCATCGAAACGCCCGATAAACCCGAAGGAACTTGCCGGTTTCCCCCTTGGGGCTTACATTGCAGGACTCGATCGATTTCCGGACTCTAAAGAAGGACTTTTCACGTGGCCGCAGGCAACTATTTTTTCACCAGCGAATCCGTCTCCATGGGCCATCCGGACAAGGTGTCCGACGCCATCTCCGACGCCATCCTTGACAGCCTGCTGGCCGAAGATCCGTACGCCCGCGTGGCGTGTGAAACCCTAGTGACGACCGGCTTGGTTGTTCTCGCCGGCGAGATCACCGTTCACAACGACAATGGCACCAAGGCCTTGGATAAAGCCGAAGCCACCGCCCGCGAAGCGATCCGCAAAATCGGCTATGCCAACGACCTTGGCATGAAGTTCGATCACGACACCTGCGCGGTCATGCGCAGCCTGCACGGCCAGTCGGCCGACATCAGCCAGGGCGTGTCGCAGAAGAAGGAAGACGAGCAAGGCGCCGGCGACCAGGGCCTGATGTTCGGCTTCGCCTGCCGCGAAACCGTCGATCTGATGCCCCTGCCGATCGACCTGAGCCACAAGCTCGTCGCCAAGCACGCCGAAGTGCGTGCCAAGAACAAGCTCATCCCCGGCCTGCGTCCCGACGCCAAGAGCCAGGTGACCGTCGAATACGATAAGAACGACAAGCCCGTCCGCATCGACACCGTCGTGCTCAGCACCCAGCACGCCCCGCAGTACAGCAACCCGAAGATGCAGAAGAAGCTGCGGGAACTGGTCATCGAGCACATTATTAAGCCGGTGCTCAAAGGGAAGCTGTTCGACCCGAAGACGACCAAGATTCACGTCAACCCGACCGGAAACTTCGAAATCGGCGGCCCGCACGGCGATACCGGCCTGACGGGCCGCAAGATCATCGTCGACACCTACGGCGGCCGTGGTCGCCATGGTGGCGGCGCGTTCAGCGGCAAGGACCCGAGCAAGGTCGACCGCTCGGCCGCTTACATGGCTCGTTACATCGCTAAAAACATCGTCGCCAGCAGGTTGGCGGACATCTGCGAAGTGCAGCTCAGCTACGCCATCGGCGTCGCTAAGCCGACCAGCATCGACGTGAGCACCTACGGCACGAACAAAATCGAAGAGTCCAAGATCAGCGAACTGGTCGCCAAGCACTTCCCGACCACGCCGGCCGGCATTCTGCGGCACCTGAAGCTGCGAACCCCCATCTACAGCCCCACCGCCAGCGGCGGCCACTTCGGCCGCAAGCCCGGCGCGATCGACTACAAGAGCAGCGTCACCGGCGAAACCAAGCGGTACGAAACCTTCACCTGGGAAAAGACCGACATGGCCGACACCCTCCGCAAGGCCGCGGGCCTGTAACGATCATGGGAATCTTGACTTCGGCGTAGCCGCGAGCTTGCTCGCGGTTGAGTCGACCGAAAGACTCACGAGCAAGCTCGCGGCTACGCCGGAGAAGGCCGGGTTTATCAATCATCAGCGATTGAACCGGGCGGGCAAATCGGATAGATTTGTCCGCCCGACGCCTCTTTAGCTCAGTTGGTAGAGCGGCTCATTCGTAATGAGCAGGTCACAAGTTCGAGTCTTGTAAGAGGCTTCTAAACCCCTGAGCGATCAGGGGTTTTTTGTTGCGCCCACCCCGCTGTTTGTCGCATTAGGTTTGGATTCCGCCAGTTTTGTCGGAATTTGACAACCCAGCGTGTCCCGTTCACATTGCCGACATCATTTTCTGGAGGGGTTTGCGAATGAAAAAGTTTTCGACTGCGCTCGCGGCGTTTGCCTTATTGGGCGTTTTTACCGTCGGCGTTCGTGCCGACGTCGCTTCGGCGACCAAATACATCGACGAAGCCACCGAACTCGTCGGCAAAGGCAGCCAGTTCTTCGCCGACGCGTCGAGCAAGCTTGAACTGGCCGACGCATCAATGGATGACGTTCCGGATGCTGCCAAGCCCGCCCTTAAGGCCAAGATTGATGCGCTCAAAGCGCAAATCGCCTCGGCTGCCGGGGCCGAGGATAAAGCCAAGATCCAGCGTCAGTTCGATCGCCTGATGCAGGACACCGAAGAATCCATCGGCAACATGGCCACCTGGCCCGGCAATAGCGACAAGCTGACCGAGTTGCTGAACGACCCGAAAACCACAGCCGCCCTCGGCGAGCCTGCCGTCACCGCCGCGAAGAAGAAGTTCGCCACCTTCGCCAAGGTTCATGGCGGCAAGGCCCTGACGGAAAACCTTCGCGTCGCCACCGGGGAGGTCGATGATCTCGAGAAGAGCTGGGCCGAACACAAAACCAAGCTCGCCGAGACGGATGCCACGCCGGAAGGCCGCACCCAGCACTTGGAGAGCGCGCAGCGTGATTTCGACGGCATCGCCCGCTACTTCAAAGACCTGCCCGCCGACAATGCCGACGTGAAGGCCCTGCAAGCCCGCGTCGACAAAGTGAAGACTGAAATGACCGCCGCCGCCGGCAATGCCGGGGTGGCCGAAGTTGTTCGCCGCATCGATTCGTTCCAGGACCTCTACAAGAACGAATACGACGGCATGGAAGCCGAAACTACCACGCCCACGTGGGCCAGCTTCAAATCGTCGGCAACGACCGACGCCTTGGGCGTGACCAAGACCAAAGCGTTCTACAGCCGCATGAGCGACTTCCTGATCACGCTGCAAAAGGAAGACGCCTACATCGCCGCCAAAGACCAACCGGCCGTCAAGGCGAAGGTGACCGCGCTGCAGGCGAAAGTCGCCGCCGCGCACGACACGATCAAGAAGAACGCCGAGGCCGTCGTCGCCGGCCTGGAAGCGGAAAAGGTGACCGCCGACAATGCCGGCCGGGCCAGCCAGCTTCACGATGAAATCCGCAACGCGCTCGGCGAAAACACCGACGAAGGCAAAGCCCTGATGGCCCGCATCGACAAGGTGAACGCCGATTTCAAAAACGCCGGCGAAAAGGCCGAGGGCGAGAAAGTCGCCTACTACAAATCGCTGACCGACCAAGCCAATAAGGCTTGGCCCGCCATGATGGCGAAGTTTGAGACCGTCGACGGCTTCGACCCGAACAAAGCCGCCGATTTCAAGGG
>JAQGHK010000698.1 GCA_028288875.1 Phycisphaerales bacterium
CGTCTTTACCGTCGCCGTCGACGTCCTGCACGCTCAGCCCGTGATTGCCCTGGCCGGCATATTTCTCATTGCCCGGCGTCTTGGAATCAAACACCCAACGGCTGGTCAGCTTGCCATCGCGCCAGTCCCACGCGGCCAGCACGGTGCGCGTGTAATAACCGCGGCACATCACGACGCTGGGATGTACGCCATCGAGATAGGCGACGCAGGCGAGGAAGCGATCGACGCGATTGCCGTAGCCGTCGCCCCATTCGGCCTTGAGCTGATCGGCGGTCGGGTTTTCCGTATCCGGATGCCGGCCGGGGATGTATTTCGTGGTCGCCATCGCCGCGCCGGTCTGGCCGTTGAAGACGGTCAGGTATTCCGGGCCGCTGAGGATGTAGCCTTTTTCGGTAACGTAGTTCGCGTTGGCATCGCCGATAACTTTGCCGACGCCGTCGGTCGTGCCGTCCGCCGTCTTGCAGACCAGCTCGGCCTTCCCGTCGCCGTCCAAGTCGTAGACCATGAATTGCGTGTAGTGCGAGCCGTCGCGGATGTTTTTGCCGAGGTTGATCTCCCACAGCTTCTTGGCCGGCTTGCCGTCGAGGCCCATGGTGTAGGCCTGCAGGATCGGTGGGTCGGTCACGCCGGCCTGGCTGTTGTCTTTGGCCCGGCCTTCCTGGTGGAGAATGATTTCGTATTTCCCGTCGCCATCCAGGTCGGCCACGCTGGCGTCGTTCGGCGAGTAGCCGGCGGGCGTTTGGATGGGGATCGATAGATACGGCTGAGCCGGGGCATTGGCGGCTACCGTAAACGGCGCGCTTTCCGGCTGTTCCTGCCCTTTGACGATCGCTCGCACCGTGTATTTCGCGGCGGCGTCGGCAGGGGCGTGGTCATCCACAAACCACGTGCCTTTGGTCAGCGGCTGGGCATTCAGCTTGGTCGGCGACTGGTCGCCTTGCGTGCGGTAGATATTGAATGGCGTGGCCATCGATTCCGTGCCGAGCAGCCGCCAGCTGACCCAGACCTGCCCCGGCTTTTCAACGACGGCCACCACGCCGCGGTCCAGCAGTTCCATCTCGCGTGGGCCCGCCCCGAGTACCGAGTGCGCCGCCATCACGACGGCCAAGGATCCCGCCAGCCGCCACGACCGATTTTGCTTGCTCTTCACAGGTCCTCCACGCTGAACACGCCGTTAATTTCCACCGCTGATTCAAAATACCACTAAGCGACACCATTGTTTGTCAAATCCGACAATAAAAACGGCCAGAAGTATCAAAATAATGAGATATCTTCTTGCGCTGCAGCCATTTGTTGCCACCGCGACGGGTCCGCCCGGACGGCGATTTTGGGAGGCGATGCAAATTTATATCGCGAATTACCACAAATTATTTGCAAATTCTTCGTATTTCTTGCATTCTAGTTCCGTCGCCGAAGATGGGGACGCTTTATGACTTTGCAACAAGTGGCGGAGCGTGCGGGCGTATCAGCCTCCACCGTGTCCCGCGTCATCAATTCCATGCCCGGCATCACGGCCGAAACCGCGGACACGGTTCGCCGCGCGATCGCCGAGATGGCCTATACGCCCTCAATTCGCCGCCGCGGCGGGGCGCGGGCGGAAACCTCGTCCATTGTCGGGGCGAAGGTCGCCTTTATGGTCCTGGCACAGGGCACCATGAACGCAGTACCGGCCTATGACTATCTGCTGCGGGGCGTTTCCGCTGCCGCCGTGAGATACCAGGTGGATCTGCAGGTGTCGTTTCCGAGCGATACCCGCAGCGCGATCGACATGCTCGGCCGGGCGGCGTTCGACGGATTAATCCTGCACGGCATGATCAATCCCACGGAATCCAGCCGGCCGCTGCATCACATTCCGACCGTCTGGCTCCTCGGCAACCGGCGCCGGCCAAGCTGGGGCGACCAAGTCATGCCTGACAACGCCACCGTCGGCCAGATTGCGGCGCAGTACCTGCTCCGCAATAACCACCGCAACGTCATCTATTTCGGCCTGCGCAGCGGCTGGTCGCTGGGCATTCGCATGCTGGCGTTTCAGCAGGCGATGGAAGACGCCGGCGCAAACGTCATCACCATCAACCACGAGTTGATCGACTTCAACGCCTTCCAGCCGCAGGACAGCGAGCAGGCCATCGCCACGCTCATCCGCACCTATCGCGAGGCGAAGGAAAAGCCGACGGGCATTTTCATCGCCGAAGATTGGCTCGTGCGGCTGGTGTACAACTCCTTCCGCGAAGCCGGCTTTGAGATCGGCGGCCCGAACGGGATCGAAGTCATCTCCTGCAACAACGACCGCGCGCACCTCGTCGGTGTCGACCCCGTGCCCGCCACGATCGATATTCGCTATGAAGAGATCGGCTATCGCGCCCTCGAGCAACTGGTGCACCGCCTGACCCACAAGGGCCCGAGCGATCGCGTCCGCATCATGCTCGAGCCGGCCCTGCTGCCGCCGCCCGGCGTCGTGGTCTGACCGCCTCTATTGCAGAGCCGATAAACGTCCACCTGTAGCCGGCGAGCATCCTCGCCGGCTACAGGTGTATCCTGAATGCGTGCGCAGCAAAAGACCGCCCATGCGGCGGAAGCATGGGCGGTCCAGGAGGCGTTTAAGAGGCGGAATTCGATCGGCTATTTCGCTGGCGAGCGTCGTCGCAGCAGTGCTGCCGCACCGAAGCCGATCAGGCCGAGTGATGCCGGCTCGGGCACGGACTGCGCGAACGCGGTCATCGCCGCCACTTGGGCGCGGGTGACTGTCACCGGCACGCCCGTGATGCTTTGCCCGAAACTGTTCTGAAGGGCCAGGAAGTCATTGAAATCGGTCTGGCCGTCGTAGTTGAAGTTGCCTTGGTCGAACCGCGTGCCGGCTTGTCCAAAGTTATTCTGGAGCACCAGAAAGTCATTGAAATCGACGGTGCCATTCAGGTCGGCGTCGCCGGGCAGGGTGATGCGAAGTGTGACAGTATCCGTGCCGTTGTCGCCGTAGCCGATGGTCTGGCCCGCCGCGAGGGTCGTTGCTCGGATCAGGCTGGTCGCGAAGTTTCCGGTGGCGCCGCCGTCCAGGATGGTTTTAACCTGCGCCGCGGGGCTCGTGCCGTTGTAGCTCAGGAGCAGTTTGCCCGATCCCTGAAGATTCGCGCCGCCCGCGCCGGTGAGTACCGGAGCTTGTGCATTGGCGCCGAGGACCAGCGTGCCGCCGGCGACAGTGGTGGTGCCCGTGTAAGCGTTCGTACCGGTGAGGGTGAGTTTGCCCGTACTGGTGGCACCGACGGTCAATCCAAAGCCAGCGGCACTCTCGCCGATGTTGCCGGCGATGGTTGCGCCGGTGGCGCTGGTGTTTGTGGTGGTGATCGTGCGGTTACCCGTCAGCGTCACCAATGCGCTGCCCAGGCTCCACGCCTGGCTGCCGCCGGCGAAGTTGACGTTGCCGCCAATGAGGACGCCGCCGGCCGTGCCGGCGCTGGCGCCCAGGTAAGTCGCGAGCGTGCTACCGTTGCTGGAATAGATCGTGCCGCCGTTGAGGCGGATCTGATTTGATGCGTTACCGAGTGCGCGGGTGTTCGTGAAGTCCACCGTACCGGCCGTCAGCGTGAAGGACTGGCCGCTGGTCCCGCCGAACAGATTCAGGCCGCCGAGCTGCAGCGTGGAGCCGCCGGTCAGATTGACCGTGGCGTTTACGGCGCTGCTGGTGTTCGACAGGATCATCTGGATGGAAATATTCCCGCTGCCCGAGCCAGCGATCGAAAAGCTGTTCGAAAACCGCAGGGCGGCGCTCGCACCGACCGTGTTGGTGAAATTCCAGTTCGCGCTGCCTTGCTGTTGAATACTGGCGCCGAACGTCTGCGCCGGACTCGGGGTCGCCAGCGCGAGGCGATTGCTCCCGGTGTGGGCGAAATCAAGCGTGTTCGTTCCGCTATTGGCCGCTTGAAGGACGATGACGTTGACCGAGGTCGTGGCCGAGGGGAGCGTCAACGTGTAGTTGCTCGCGCCCGCCACGCCGCCGAGGAAGACTTCCGTCAGATTGGAATTAGGAAGTCCGACATTGGCCCCCCATCCGGTGGCGCCGGTGGCGTCGGTGTACCAGGTGCTATTGGTCGCCGAGACCGCCGGGCCGCTGACGGGGTTGCTCGGTGTGCCGAGATTCGTCCCATCGAAGCCGCCGTAGAAATACTGCGCCGCCGGTGCAGTGTTTACCATGGCAATTGATGCCGCGGCGGCCAATATCATTGGCCGCCGAGAGTTCAGCACGATCATGATTGTCCCTCCAACTCAAACCCGCCACAAAGCAAACGGCCCGAAAAACCGCCTGCAGGAAATGATGGAGGAACTCTAATGCGACATCACGCCGCATGCAAATGTATTTTGAGAATCAGCGGGAAATGGTGGAAATTATGCGGGATAAAAGCGAACGCAGACGCGTGATCTCTACCTTTAGTCGGTGAGCCTGCTCGCCGGCTGACGCAATAAAAATGCCCCAAGCGCGGGACACTTGGGGCATTTCTGCGTTTGATTCAAGGTCCAACGGCGAGGCCGCTCGTCGGCTAAACCTGCGACGTCAGCTTGCCGCGAATCGAGCTCACTCCGGGAACAAGTCGTGCAGGAACTTCGCGTTCGCCAGCATGTTGGTATCCGGGCTGGTGGTGCCTTTCAGGCGTGAGCGGGCGATGCTCATCCAGCCACCCCATTCCATGTTCATCAGAACGTAGCGGAGCTTCGGGAAATTGATCAGCCCGTCACCGAAGCGGCGTTCGAACTTCTCCGCCGGATCGCCGGCCATCATGGCGACGGAACCTTGCTCCAGGTGCAGGGCGCAGACGCGGTCTTTCCCGAGCGCGCGGATGTCGGCGTATACGTCGTACCCATTATCCAGGCCGACGCCGGGGTTGTAGAACGCCCGCACGGCGGGCGAGCCGACGGCGTCGAGGAACTTCTTGTAACCATCGGCGTTGATGTTCGACTCGATGCCCAGCACCACGCCGGCTTTTTCGGCCGCCGGTGCGAACTTCTTAAATGTGTCGACCGTCCGCTGCCACACCGCCGCGTGCTCCGGCTCGGCCAGCGTGCCGTCCTTGGTCATCAGGGGCATGTAGCCGAGCTTGCAGCCCATTTTCACGATCGTTTCGATCCACTGGTGCCCGACGTCGACGGCAATCGGCATGTCCGGGTAGACGTGGGCGTACATCGCGAACCACGCCATCGAAGCGATCTCAACACCGGTTTCCTTCGTGGCGGCCATGTATTGATCGAAGATGGCAGGGTCGGTGAGGGTGGTTTTGAATTCCGCGCCTTGCGGCAGCGAACCCATGTCCACCTGAATGCCATCAAGGCCGGCCTTCTTGGCGACTTTGAAGGCCTTCACCTTTTGCCGGGCGAGCAGGAACAGGTCATCGCCAGCGATTTTGAAGCGGCGATCCTTGGCGAGTCGCGTCGTCGGTTGTGAGGCCGCGGCAGGCTTGGTCGTCTGCCCGTCCGCCGCCCGTTGCCCCCACGGCAAAGCCAGCGCGGCCGCTGCGGCACCCGCCAGGCTCAAGGCAGAACGGCGGGACATCGACACTGCAGGGCGGTCGGAGGCAGGGGTTTCCATACTCCACTTACCGGCGGCGATCCGGCGGTGTTGAGCGCAAAGCATTCTCAACCAGCGCAACGGTCACTCTTCTTCGGATCGGGATTGCCGAATACAGTTCAAGGTATGAATCGCTGGACTGCATTGCTTCGCGTCGTTCTTGCCGCCAGTCTTGGCACGGCAGGTTATGCCCACGCCGAATGGCAGATGAAGCCGGTATCGATCGCAACCCGCTTCGCCGCGGCCGTGAAGCCTGACAACGTGCTGCCTGAATACCCGCGACCGCAGCTGACGCGAGATGATTGGCTGAACCTCAACGGCCTATGGGAATTTGAGCCCGGCAAAGAGGGCGATACGGCCCCCATCGGCCGAACGCTTACGGGAACTATCCTCGTGCCGTTCGCGGTCGAATCGGCGATGTCTGGCGTGATGGAGCACCACGAGCGGCTTTGGTACCGCCGGGCTTTTTACGTCCCGGCCGGATGGCGGGGAAAGCAGATTCTGCTGCACTTTGGTGCCGTCGATTACGAGACAGAAGTGTTCCTTAACGGGAAGACCGTCGGGACGCACAAAGGCGGCTACGACCCATTTACGATGGACCTCACGCCTGCGCTGTCCGGCGACGGCGCACAGGAATTGATCGTCCGCGTCTACGACCCCAGCGACAATGGCGGCCAACCGCGCGGCAAGCAAACGCTGCACCCCGGCGGCGCGATGTATACCACGGTCACCGGAATCTGGCAGACGGTGTGGCTCGAGCCGGTAAAATCGGGCGGTGTCGAAAACCTCACGATTGTCCCGGATGTTGATGGCGGTCTAGTCAAGGTGACAGTCGATCTGCTGAATGGCGTGAAAGACGCGTCCGTAGAAGTTGCCGTCAAAGACGGCCCGACTGTCGTTGCCACCCAAACCGGTTCAGCTGGTCAGGTGCTATCGATCAAGATTCCCGACGCCAAGCTCTGGTCACCAGGGTCGCCGCATCTTTATGACTTGGACGTCACGGTACGGCGTGGCCAGAGCGATGAATTTGTCGACACCGTCGGTAGCTATTTCGGCATGCGGAAGATCGAGCTCGGCACTGTCGATGGCGTGAAGAAAATCATGCTGAACGGCAAGTTCGTGTTCCAGATCGGGCCGCTCGATCAAGGCTTCTGGCCGGAGACGATCTACACACCGCCAAGTGACGCTGCGATCGAACACGAAATTCGCACCACGCAGGCGATGGGCTTCAATTTCATCCGCAAGCATCTCAAGGTCGAGCCGGCCCGATGGTATTACTGGGCCGACAAGCTCGGCATGCTGGTGTGGCAGGATATGCCGTCGCCGAACTCATACCTCGCTCACGCACCGCCCGTGGACAAGGCCGCCTTCGAGCGCGAGCTCACGCGCATGGTGCTGACGCTGCGCAACGTGCCGTCGATCATTCTTTGGGTGCCGTTCAACGAAAGCCAAGGCCAGCACGACACCGCGCGTTACGTCAAACTGATCAAAACCCTCGACCCGACACGGCTGGTTAATGAAGGCAGCGGCGGCACCAATCACGGCGCGGGCGACGTGCTCGATCTGCACACCTACCCGACGCCGATCGCGCCGCCGCCGAACGCCACCATGGCATTAGCCTGTGGCGAATATGGCGGCGTGGCGCTCAAAGTGCCCGGCCACATGTGGCGCGAACATGGCGGCGGCTACATGGATGCCAGCGATGCGAATGACTTGCTCGAAAAGTACAGCGAACTCACCTATCACCTCAAAGATCTGCGTGACAACCACGGCCTTAGTGCCGCGGTCTACACCCAACTCACGGACGTCGAAACGGAAATCAACGGCCTGCAAACTTACGACCGTGTGCCGAAGGTCGACGTAACCATGCTCGCCAAGGCCAACCACTTCGAATTAGCACCGCCGACATACAACGTCATCGTGCCGACTTCAGAGCACGAACGGCAGACGTGGCGCTACACGACGCAGCGGCCGGCGGGCGACGCTTGGACGAAGGCCGGATTCGACGACGCCTCGTGGAAACAGGGGCCGGGCGGATTTGGCTCGAACGCCAAGGGCGGCACGGCCTGGAAAACCGACGACATCTGGCTGCGCCGTTCCTTCATGCTTCCAAAGCTGACGGCCGAACAGTTGCAGCGGCTACGGCTTAGCGCCAACCACGACGACGATGTCGATGTCTACATCAACGGCGTGCTGGCGTACCATTCGCCGCGCAATAGCGGCGACTACGCGAACGTGAAGATTTCAGACGAAGCCCGCAAGGCACTCGTTCTTGACGGCGAGAACACGCTGGCTGTCCATTGCCACGAGCAGGGCGGCGGCAGTTTTGTGGACGTCGGCCTCATCGATCGAATCTCTGGGCTCGCGGGTATGAAATAACGCCAAGCCGCTCCGGGATTTGTTTAGGCGATGGTCAAAACAAGAGGCGACGCGATCAACATCGCGCCGCCTCTTGTCGTTGATTGCAATTTGAAGGGCGTGAACTTAGTCGATCCACGTGTCTTCCTCGACCGCCGCGGCCGCGGCCGGCATTGGGTCGAGCGGGGCGGACAGGGCCGCATCGAGCGAGCTATCGAGGATCGCAGGCCGACGGACGGAATTGACGAGCGTATCGACGTGCCGCTCGAAGGCGGCGCGGCCGTCCTCGGTGAGCGTGATCGTCGTCACCGGCCTGCCGGCGCGGGCAGTTTTTTCGATCGCCACCAGGCCGGCGCTGGCCAGCTTGCGGGCGTGGGTGGTGAGGTTGCCGTCGGTCAGACGGGTGTTGCCGCGGAGCGTGACGAAGTCCTGCGTGGCTTCGCTGAGCAAAGCGGTGAGGATCGTCAGGCGGCCGGGATTAGCGATGATCGGGTCGAAGTTCACACCCGAGTTATCGGTCGTTTGAGGTGCAAAGCGTGAGGCGAAGAGCTAACAGCTAGCGGCTGACAGCTAACGGCTAAGACAAAAGCCGGCATCTGCGTCTTCAGCTGCTAGCTGTTAGCCGCCAGCTGATAGCCTTATTTACTGCTGCACATCCGGCGGCACATCGCCCGCGGGCACCTGTGACGGGGCCCGGTTGCGGTTGATCCAGTCCGGCAGGGGGCCGGTGGGCAGCATGGGCTTTTGGAGCTGGGTTGGGTCCTTCAGGCTCGGGCCGGGGATGATGCCGAGGCTGCGGAGGCCGGCGTTGACTTCGGCGTCCTGATCGTTGATCCGGTACGCCTGCCGCAGGGCTTGCTCGGCCGGGGCTTTGAGGCCTTGGCGGATGAAGTAGAGTCCTTGGGCTTTGACGATGTAGAACTTGTACGGCGCCTGCTGGGCCGCCTGGTTGTAGGCGGCGACGGCGCTGTCGGCATCGCCGCGACCGCTGAAGATGCGGGCGAGCTGGAAGGCCTCTTCGCCGGTGGTGCTGGCGGCGGCCTTGGCGGTCAGATCGTTCACGCTTCGGTCGTTGTCGGGCACCTTCGCCCAAGTGTCGGCCTGTGCAGTCAGGGTTTTGACGCGGAAATCCGGATCTTTTGCCCCGGCCTCGCTGAGCGGCTGAACGTCCAGGCTGGTCTTAAAATGGGCCAGGGCGTTGGTGTACTGCTTTTGGCGGTCGTACAGAATGCCCAGGTAGGTATGGCTCTGGTAATCGCGCGGGTTCTGGCGGATGGCGTCGGCGAACGCGCCCTCAGCCTCGGCGTATTGGCCGGCGGCGAGCTGCTCTATACCTTTGTCGCGACTGACCTTAGAGAAGGTCACCACGCTGCCGCAGCCGGCGGCGAGGGTCAATGCGAGAAGAAATACGTGTCGTCCGTGATGCGCCATTCTCTTGAGCCTTCCCTCGGCGTGCAAGCGTGGCATCGTACCGGCGGGCGCGCCCGACGCAACAAGGCTGGACGCGCCACGACAGGCCTGCTATATTGTCGCGCTTCCCGCCACCTTGGCGGGTGCTTTTGTCTTTGGAAGACCCGTTGGGGTCGAGGAATTTCCGATGGGTGCCAAATACAAGCCCAACAAGGGTTGCGTCAAGCGTTTCAAGGTCACGGCCACCGGTAAGGTGAAGCGCCAGGGCACGATGAGCACCCACCTGCGCAGCGTCCGCAGCGGCAACATGAAGCGTCGCCTGGGTCGTCCGGCCATCCTGGCCGAGGGCCATGCCCGCAACATGCGTTACTTCATGGGCGTCTCGGGCAAGAAGCCCCTTCGCGTGGCTCACAACCGCGCCGTGAAGGCCGCCCAAGGCGTTGAAGTCACCGAGACTGCCGCAGCCTAACTGAATCAACAAGCCGGGCCATTGAATTGGCCCGCAATCAAAGCAGGAGTGTGTTGCTCCTGCAGCCATGCCGTTCGGGCGAATGCCTGAAATTGTGCCCCTGGCTCCACGTTTCTCGAAAGGTTTTCTATGCCTCGCGTCAAAGGCGGCGTCGTCCACGCCCGCAAACGTAAACGGATTCTGAAGCGCGCCAGCGGCTTTGTCGGCCAACCCGGCCACAACTATCGCTCGGCCCTCGAATTCACTCGCCGCGCCGATCGCTTCGCTTACGAGCACCGTAAGACCAAGAAGCGCTTGTTCCGCGAACTGTGGATCACGCGTCTGAACGCTGCCCTCAAGCAGCGCGGCCTGAACTACAGCCGCTTCATCCCGGCCCTGCTGGAAGCCGGCATCGAGCTGAACCGCAAGATGCTCAGCGAACTGGCCGTCGCCGATGTGGCCGCTTTCGACGCTATCGTCGAAAAGACCCGCAAGTTCATCAAGATCGTGGAAAAGAAGGC
>JAQGHK010000005.1 GCA_028288875.1 Phycisphaerales bacterium
ACACATGAACGTCACGCGCGAAGTGGAGCAGGAGCCGAACGCCGCGCTCGCTCATTTGGCCATGCTGACCGGTGCCCGCGGCCCCGCGCTGAATTGCCTGACGGCTTGTGCCGCCAGCACGCAGGCGATCGGCGAAGCGACCGAAATTCTTCGCCGCGGCGACGCCGACGTGATGATCAGCGGGGGCGCACACTCCATGATTCACCCGTTCGGCGTCACCGGCTTTAACCGCCTGACCGCGCTGAGCACCGCCAACGACGATCCCGCCGCCGCCAGTCGGCCGTTCGATAACAGCCGTGCCGGCTTTGTGCTCGGCGAAGGCGCGGGCGTAGTCATTCTGGAAACGCTGGAGCACGCGAAGAAGCGCGGTGCGACAATCCTCGCCGAGATCGTCGGCTACGGCAGCACGGCCGACGCGTTCCGCATCACCGATCAGCACCCCGAAGGCACCGGCGCGGTCGTTGCGATGCGTACCGCCCTCGATGACGCCGGCCTGAAGCCGGCCGATGTCGGATACATCAACGCCCACGGCACAGGCACGCGCGAGAACGACGGCAACGAAACCAACGCCATCCGCCAAGTTTTCGGCGAACAGGCCAAGCAGGTGCCGGTGAGCAGCATCAAGAGCATGATGGGCCACTTGATCGCCGCCGCCGGTGCGGTGGAGTTGATCACCTGCGTATTGGCCCTGCGGGATAAGGTGTTGCCGCCGACGATGAACCTGACGAATCCCGATCCGGAATGCGATCTGGATTACGTGCCGAATGCCGCGCGGCAGGCACCGGATGTCAGCGTGGCGATGAGCAACAGCTTCGGTTTCGGCGGGCAGAACGACACGATCATTGTGAAGCGTTACGCCGGCGCGTGAGCGGTTTTCGTAGGGGCGACATACATGTCGCCCGTTGGACGTCGATCGATCCTCGCGGGCGACATGTATGTCGCCCCTACGCAGAGGTTAAGTCGCATACTGCGTCGGATCCGGTACGCCTGCTTCGGCGAAACCTTTTTTGCGTAGCAAACACGAGTCGCAATGCCCGCACGCGACGCCGTTGGCGGGCGGGTCGTAGCACGAATGCGTCAGGCCATACGGCACACCGAGCAGCGTTCCGCGGCGGATGATCTGGGCCTTGGTCTGGTGTTGAAGCGGGGCGCGCAGCGTGAAGCCCGTTCGTGTCGTGCCCAGGCGGGCCATCTTCTCAAACGCTTCGATATACTCCGGCCGGCAATCGGGATAGCCGCTGTAATCGAGCGCGTTCACGCCGATGTAGACGTCGTCCACGTTCAACACCTCAGCCCAAGCCAAGGCATAGCTCAGGAAGATCGTGTTGCGCGCCGGCACATAGGTGATCGGCACGGCGGCGTTCATTTCCGCTTCGTTGCGATCTTTCGGCACGGCCGAATCGCTGGTGAGCGCACTGCCGCCGAAGACGCGCAGGTCGATCGTCACAACACGATGTTCCTTCACGGCATATCGCTCGGCCAGGATTTTCGACGCCGTCAGTTCATGGCGATGCCGCTGGCCATAGTCGAAGGCCATCGTATAAATCGGCGTCTGCCCCTCGCCCTTGGCGATGGCGAGGCAGGTGGCCGAATCCAGGCCGCCGGAGAGCAGGACGATCGCAGGGCGCGCCGAAGCAGTGGTGACGGACATACGGCCGAGTGTATGCGCCGCCGCGTCGCCCGCTACACCCGGTGCGGATGCGGGCCAAACGACGCGTTGTAGTACGGCAGCACGTGCTCGCCGGGCGGGACGATTTCGTCAATCTGCTTGCGGTCGTCGTCGGTGATCGCCACGTCGAGCGATTTCAGGTTTTCTTCAAGCTGTTCCATCGTCCGCGGGCCGATGATCGGACTGGTGATGCCCGGCTGATTCATGCACCAAGACAGGGCCAGATCGCCCAGCGAGCAGCCTTTGCCGTCGGCAATTTTCTGCAGCGCATCAATCTTGTCGAATGCCGCGGGATTGGACAGTTCGTTCCGTGCGGTTTTGCCCGCCAGCCGGCCCTTCGTCTGTTCGCCCTCAGCGGCATCGCGCTTGTATTTACCGGTGAGAAAACCGCCGGCCAGTGGGCTCCACGGGATCAGGCCGATGCCGAAGGTCTGGCACGCCGGGATCAGTTCGCGCTCGATTCGCCGGTCCAGCAGGTGGTAGGGCGGCTGCTCGGTGACGAAGCGATTCAGGCCCAGCTTTTCACTGGTCCAGAGCGATTCTAAGACCTGCCACGCGGCAAACGTGCTGCAGCCGATGTAACGCACTTTGCCCTGTCGAACGAGGTCATCGAGGGCCCGCAAAGTCTCATCAATCGCGCATTCCGGGTGCGGCCGATGGATCTGATACAGATCAATGTGCGACACCTGCAGCCGTTTTAGCGACGCCTCGCACTGCTCCATGATGTTGTAGCGCGAATTCCCCCAGCCGGCGGGGTGCAGCTTGTCGTCCTTGTGCATGTTCCCGTGCACTTTGGTCGCCAGGACGATGTGATCGCGATGGCCATTGCGTTTGAGGGCTTCGCCGACGACGGTCTCAGAGACGCCGTTGACGTAAACGTTGGCCGTATCGATGAAATTCAGGCCGGCGTCGATGGCGCGGTCGATAATCGGGTACGAATCCTCTGCCGTCGTGCGGCCGCCGAAGTTCATCGTGCCGAGCGTCAGCGGGCTGACGCGGATTCCCGTGCGGCCGAGGTAGCGGTAGGTGATGGGCATGCTGATGGTACGCGCCAATCGATCGGCGGTTGAATCGGCGTGCTAAAGTGTGGGGGGCGTTCAGGCGGTTGGCGGTTGTTCGGGCAGGATGACGTCAAACCCGCGGCGCGTCAGCGGCGGGGGCATCGTGGCCTGTGCCGCGAGTTGTGCGGCCATCATTTTCAGCACGGCGCGCTTCAGTTCGTCCGACGGCCGCTGCGGCGGTGGCCCGCCGACCAAGCCGGAGACGTTCTTGACCGCCTGCATCGGCGTGAAGATGAGGCCCCAGG
>JAQGHK010000028.1 GCA_028288875.1 Phycisphaerales bacterium
TCGTGGCCGGCCAGGTGATCCGGACGCAGCACCAGGAAGCAGCCGACGAGTACCGCCAGGCCCGGCAGCATGGCGACCATGCCGATGATCGGCAGGCCAACAATCGCCCCGACCAGCACGATCAGCGATGCCGAGTTCTTAATCGCAAACCGCTTGAGCAGCACCGCCTGCGAGGCGGCCGACCCGTCGGCATTGGTGATCTTCAGCTTCAGCACCATCTTGCCAATGGTTTGCGCCTTGATCACTTCCAGCGACATGTAAGCGACGCCGATGGCCGCGCTGACCACGCCCATGACATAGGGCAATTTGGCAAGGGCCAGCCCGACCACAAAGCCGGCGACGACCAGGATGACGCCATCGATGATGGCCGCGATGAGACGTTTGACGAAGTTCTGACGGACGAGTTCCATGACATTGACCCCTGAAAAAAATGGTGGTGGGCGTGATCCCCCCGGACCCCGCCCACCACTCGGTTGGTTCCCCTGACACCAACAGTGCGACGCCCAAGGCCGCGTCGGCTAATTGAA
The DNA here is from genome assembly GCA_028288875.1 of Phycisphaerales bacterium. GTDB lineage: Bacteria > Planctomycetota > Phycisphaerae > Tepidisphaerales > Tepidisphaeraceae > RYN-431. The sequence goes on from JAQGHK010000028.1 coordinate 528, forward strand.
AAACAAAATTCTTTGAACCCGCCGTTTGGGGGCTGGCCGCCGATCGACATAATCGCAGACACTTCAAGCGGCACTTCAAAATGGGGTGATTGGATGCGAGTAAGGAAGTGGCTAGGTCTGGGGTCGTGGACGGCCGCGGTGCTGCTGAGGGCAGGCGCGGCCATCGGCGACGGCCCGACGACGCGGCCGGCGGGCACGCGATGGATCCGCCCCCGCGGCCAAGCGGGCGACCTGCCCATCTGGGGCATCGCCGGCGGCATCAGCGTCGGCCTGTGGCACAAAGATGACCTGGGGCGCAGCGACGGCCCGCGCGGGCTCCTGCGCATTTACACGCCCTACCTCGATCAACACGCCGGGCGGATCATGAACTTCATCGCCGTCGAACCCGTCGTCGCCGGCGATCGCGGGCTGTCTGAAATCGAAGCCAGCGACGCAGATCACGCGCCCGGCAAACGCATGACCGCCCTCGACCGAATCGACCCGGCCCACGTCCGCGAGGAAGCCGGCACGCCCGCGCGCGGCGTGATCGGACACGACCGCGATGTCGAGACGCTGAGCCTGTTCATCGCCGTTGAGCCTTTCAAGAATGGCGCACACGCGTTTGTGAAACTGAGCTTCCGCAGCGATCGCCCGCACGAGATTGAACTGGCCACCTACGCCGCCGCCGACAGCCGGCCGATGGACGCCTGCGTGCTGACCGCCACGATGGGAAACTTCGCTCGCTTGCGCCATCTGAAACTGAAAGACCGCACCGTCGACGCGACCGAGGTGTTCGCCCACGCCAAGCGCGAGTTCTGGGACTTCTTCCCATGGCAGGAGTGGCCGGCGGATCAACTGATGCAAACCGGCGACAGCGTCACGATCTCCTCGACCGGCGACGCTGACCCGGCCGAGCCGAGCACCACACAGCCAACCGCGCCGCCGGGCTGGCGATATGAAGGCCGCCAAGCCGTTCAGACCTGGACAACGCCGATGCGCCCGGGCCTGCGCGCCCGCGTGAATGGCCGCACCACGTTCTGGGGAACCCAGGCGCTTATCCCCGGCGGCGCGGCTTATGAAAACTTCGAGTTGATGGCCCCGTTCATCGGCGGCGAAACGTATCGCTTTGCGATCAATGAAGTCGAGCGGCCGTAGTCCATCCACAATTGTCGCAGTGGCAGCAAGACCAAACCGTGCCCGACACCCCCAACTCATCCACGCCGCCCCTCCCGCGACTGATCGTCGTCACCGGCCGGCCCGGCTCGGGCAAGACGACGCTTGCTCACGCGCTGGCCAAGGCCATCGGCTGCCCGGCGATCTGTCGCGATGAAATCAAGGAAGGCCTGGTGAACACCACCGGCGACGCCGGCGCGGCCGGTAGCGACGACGCACATTGTATCGCCATGTCGGTCTATGAGACGTTCTTTGAAACCATCGCCCTGCTGCTGAGCCGGCGGATCACCCTCGTGGCCGAGGCGGCGTTCCAGCACAAGCTCTGGGCCCCGAAGCTGATGCCACTGAGGGCCATCGCCGACGTGCGAATCGTTATCTGTTCGATCGACCCGGCCCTAGCTCGCCAACGCCACATCGCCCGCGACTTAGCCAGCCCCGCCCGGCTGCGTGTCCACTTAGACCCAATCGTGCAGGCGGCACTCGAAGGCCGGGAACTGCCGCTCATGCCGTACGACGCGCCTCATTTGGAGGTGCCGACGTTGGCCGTGGACACAACCGAGAATTACCGGCCAAGCATCGCCGACATCGCGGCGTTCGTACTCGGCTAGAACGAGGCGCATCGTACCGAAGCGGCCTCTGGCTCCCTCGCCCGGTATTGCCGGGAGAGGGAGTATTCGGTGCCCGGTTTGCGAAGATTGCGTTCTCCTGAAGATGCGCCCTGCTCTAATCCGCCCAGCGCCACGTCGTCTTGCCGGGCAGGTGGTCTGAGCCGATGTCGGTACCGGTTTCGACGCGGACCGCCTGCAGCGGGCCGCGGGCGTAGGCCGTGTCGATGCGGACGGGCGGGACGATGGAATGCTGGCTCTTGGCCGGCCAAGTGGCATGCCGACCATGGCCGGCTTCGATCTGCGCGTCTTTCCAGCCGGCGATGCGGAGCGCGCAGGCCTGCGGTGTCATAGCGCTGAAGTTGAAATCACCGACGAGCAGGGTCGGCCGTGCGTCGGCGGCGGGCGGTTCCAGCAGCAAGCCTACCTGCCAGCGGTTCAGTCGCCGCTTGGGCGATTGCTGCGGCGGCGCGAGGTGAATATCGACCAGCTCCAGCTCACGACCGAGCGCGGTGACGACGACGGCCAGATTCCGCTGCTCATGATTCAACGGCGGCCGCTCCACTCGAACGGCGTTCTTGGAAAACACACCAACGCCGTCGTATTCGCTGTCGGGAAACAGCGCCGCATTCGGATACGTATCAGCCAAGCCTTGCCGAATCTGCTCGGCGATTTTCGGCGAGAGCTCCTGCAGCACGATGAAATCGGAATCCAGATTCCGCATGACCTGAATCGCCCAGGTGGCGTCTTTCATGTCCTTGTTCAAGTTCATGGACGTGACGGAAAACGTCGGCCCGGTGACGGCGGCCATGCGAGCGCGCGGCCAAGCCATCCAGAGTTCCGGCGCCGCCCAGGCGATCGCCAGCAAAACCGACGATGCCGAAACGCCCCACCGCCGGCAAATCGACGCCGCCACAGCTAGAACGAGCCAGCCAACGGCCATCGGCAGCAGAAATACCCGCGAGAAAAACGCGACGGCCGCGAAGACGTCGTACACACCCGGCTCAATGCCGGTACGCAACGGCAGCAGCCATGCGAGCAGCGTCACCAGTATTCCGGCCACAAACGCGGCCACGCAAAGGCGACCGCCGATCTTTCGCCACTTCGGCGGCGATTCGGCGAGGCTTAATTCTGCAATCGGTGCGTCGGTGCTGCTCATGGGATTTTCATCGGCCGACTGGCCGCGAGTAGTGTCCAAAACTTCCACAATAGTCTTTTGGCGGCTACGCGTCGGCATCCAGCACATCGCCGCTTACGAAATCGCGGTCGGGGCCGCTGTGGACGGTGAGGCTGGCGGTGTTGCCGTAGGCCACGATGCGGTCCCGACCGTGGCCGCCGTTGACGACAATCTTGATGTCGGGAAACTCCCTCATGATGACAGAGATTTTGTCGTTGCCGCCCTCGCCGTTGACGACGATCGATGTGATGCCTGCCGCGATGTACGAATGGCTCCAGAAGCCGCGACGGACAGTGATCGCGGGATGCGCCGGGGCATCGCCGTTGGCGGAGGAGTAGGTCGAAGAGACATCAATATCGTCACTCGTGCTCGAGCCGTTGACGGTCAGTTGCCCGTTCACCAGCGGCGCGGGCGAGACGCCGTTACCGCCGAGGGAGACGGCCGTTACCGTGTAACGGACATTGCGCCGATTGGTGTCGCCGTCGCGAAACGGCACGGCCTGTCCGAGGCCGTAGAGCACGTCATTGACGACGATGTTCTTGGTGCTGTAGTTGTGCACGATGCCAAAGCGTCGATCCGCCGAGCCGTCGGCGTAAAAGCGCCGAAACGCACCGCGGCCGTTAATGATGATGCCGCCGTCGGGCATGGGAATAAGCGGGGTAACGAACGAATAGCTGCTGTCGCGCTTTACC